>JBAXXY010000094.1:0-11176 GCA_037127655.1 Lentisphaerota bacterium | reverse complement strand
GTGCAGGAAATTGCTAAAATCAAGGAAAAGGATATTAATGCCAAAGACTTGAAAGCAGCAGAAAAAATTATCCAGGGTACTGCAAGAAGTATGGGAATTGAGGTGCAAGGTGAATAGAAGTAAGTTGTACCGTTCTCAGGTCGAGAAAATCGAAAGCCAAAAAGTCTATGACATTAAAGAAGCTCTAGCTTTATTGAAAAGCATTCCTCATGTCAAATTTGATGAAACAGTAGAAATTGCTCTAAGACTGGGTATTGATACTAAACAGTCTGACCAGACCGTAAGAGGAGCCGTAAGTCTTCCAAGCGGGACAGGAAAAAAAATAAGAGTAGCTGTTGTAGCTTCAGCAGAAGTAGCCGAAAAAGCTAAAGCAGCTGGTGCAGACATAGTTGGATTAGATGACCTTATCGAAAAAATTAAAGGTGGTTGGTTAGAGTTTGACTCTCTTATTACAACTCCTGGCGATATGCCGAAATTAAGGGCGCTTGGTAAAGTTCTTGGACCAAAGGGTTTGATGCCTAATCCAAAAACTGGAACCGTCACAGACAATGTAGTAGGCGCTGTGAAAGAAGCAAAAGCCGGTAAAGTTGAGTTCAGAGCAGACAAGGGCGGAGTAGCCCATGTTCCAATCGGAAAACTTTCATTTACTGTTGAACAGCTTGAAGTAAATTGCAGTGCAGTAGTCAATGCAATTATTTCCGCAAGACCATCAGGCGCAAAAGGCATATATTTATTAGCTGGAACTCTTTGTTCTACAATGAGTCCGGGATTAAAGATTAGCCTTAAAGACTACATAAAAGTGGTGGCAAAATGAGAATTGAAAAAAAACAAATAGTCAATGATATTGGCACAGTTCTTGTGGAGTCTAGTTTCTTTTACATGATAAAGTATAAGGGACTAAAAGTTAAGGATTTTGAGCAACTCAGAATACAACTTGATAAAGTCGGTGCTGATTGTCAGGTATTGAAGAATACTTATATTCTAAAAGCGGCTGAGCTTAAAGGTCTTAAAGATTTAGCAAATGTCAAGCTTAAAGGCGATACAGCTCTTATCAGCGGTAAAGGCGATTGCAGTGCAGTAGCTAAAGTCGTAAGCGAGTATTTAAAGAAATTTGCAGTAGTAGGATTCAAATGCGGTTACCTTGAAGGTTCACTCCTGAAAGCCGCTGATGTTGAAGCTATTTCAAAGTTGCCTCCAAAAGAGGTTCTTTATGCTCAATTACTTGGTGTTCTCCAGGCTCCTGCTAGAAACCTTGTCAGCGTTCTTAATGCAAAACTTGCAAGTCCTATATATGTGCTTAGCTCATACAAAGACAAGAAAGAAGCTGCTACTAATTAATTAATAATTAAGCCAAATTTAAATAAATCAAACGGAGGTCCACAATGTCAGAAGTAATTGTTACTGCTGAAATGGAAAAATTCATATCTTATGTAGAAGGAATGACAGTTCTTGAACTCTCTAAGCTTGTTAAAGCTTTAGAAGATAGACTCGGAGTAACAGCAGCAGCTCCAACAGCAGCAGCAGCTCCAGCAGCAGCAGCAGCTCCAGCAGAAGCAGCTGAAGAAAAAACTGAATTCACAGTTGTACTTAAAGCTTTCGGCGAAAAGAAAATTGAAGTGATTAAAGCTGTCAGAGCCATGACTGGACTCGGACTAGCTGATGCAAAGAAACTTGTAGAAGAAGCGCCAAAGAATGTTAAAGAAGGCGTAGGAAAAGACGAAGCCAACAAACTCAAGAAAGAACTAGAAGCAGCTGGCGCAACAGTTGAGCTCAAGTAGTTCTTAAAGACTGTAATTTAAAAGTCGGGAAATGCATGAAAATGTGTTTCCCGCTTTTTGCCTTTAGAAAAGAAGAGCAGTTTCTGTTCGACATTTTCATCGTAATTAACTGGTAATAGCAAGGTGTGATATGGCAGAAAGAATAAATCTTGGAAAGCTTCATGATATCTTAGAAATACCCAATCTGATTAATATTCAAACTGAATCATATAGCGAATTTCTACAAAAAGATATTTTACAGAAAGATAGAAAACCGCAGGGGCTTGATGAGGTTCTTAGGGAAATATTTCCTGTTCAGAGTTATGACAAAAAGTGTGTACTTGAGTACATTTCATATAGTATTGGAACACCTAAGGTAGGTTTACTGGAGTGCCTGAAAGACGGAGAAACTTATGGCTCTCCGCTTAATATAGAGTTTAGACTGGAAAACAGCGGCGAAATTAAAAATGAAACAGTCTATATGGGAGAACTTCCTATTATGACTGACAGAGGCACATTTGTAATAAATGGCGCTGAAAGAGTAATTATAAGTCAGCTTCACAGATCTCCTGGTGTATGTTTTGAAAAGAAGCAGCATACAAGCGGTCGTACTCTTTATTCGTACCGCATTATTCCTGACAGAGGTTCATGGCTGGAAGTGCAGTTTGATATAAGTGATAATATGTATATCTACCTAGATAGGAAAAGAAGGCGCAGAAAATTCCTTGTAACAACACTTCTAAGAGCTGTTGGCTATGAATCTAATAGAGAAATAATCAGTAATTTTCATGATATAAAGAAAGTTGCGGTATCATCATTAGCAAAAGAGGCTGATGTATCTGTTTACTATACCATCAATGAAATTCTTGATGCTGATGGGGATGTAATGGTAGAACCTTACGATCCACTCACTGAACAGGCTGTTGATGCATTAAAGGCTCAAAAAATTAAAGATATAGAGATTATCCATATTGCTAATAAGGCTGACTATTTACTTAAATGCCTTCAAAGAGACACTTCTACTACTAAGGAGGAGGCTCTCAAAGAAATCTACAGAAGAATGAGACCTGGAGATCCACCGAGCATTCAAAATGCTACTCAGCTTCTTGATAGACTTTTCTTTGATGTTAAGAGGTATGATATTGGTTTGGTTGGAAGACATAAGATAAACAAGCGTTTAGGCTTGAATGTCGCCAAAGATACAAGGACTCTTACAAAAGAAGACTTAATCGGAGCCACCAGTTATTTAATGAAACTCAGATGCTCAGGTGGAAAAGTTGACGATATTGACCACTTGGGAAGCAGAAGAATAAAAACTGTTGGGGAACAGCTCCAAAATCAGTGCCGTATCGGTTTAGTTAGAACAGAAAGATTGATTCGTGAAAGAATGACTCTTCTTGGAATGAATGAATCTATAATGACTCCAGGAAAGCTTGTCAACCCTAAGGCATTTGCTAGCGTTATTAGAGATTTCTTTGCAAGAAATCAGTTATCACAATTTATGGATCAGACAAATCCTCTCTCAGAGTTGACTAATAAGAGAAGGCTTAGTGCACTTGGGCCAGGCGGGCTTAACAGAGAAAGAGCCGGTTTTGAAGTTCGTGATGTTCATACCAGTCATTATGGAAGAGTTTGTCCTATTGAAACTCCTGAAGGCCCAAACATCGGTCTTATTTCTTCGATGTCGCTATATGCCAGAGTCAACCCTTTCGGGTTCCTGGAAACGCCTTACAGAGTTGTTAAAAACTGTAAAGTCACGGATGAAATAGTTTATCTTACCGCCGATGAAGAAGAGCAGTATGTAATTGCTCAGGCTAATGCTCCTTGGGACGAGAATAATAAGTTTATAAATAAAACAGTGATGGCCAGATATCAGGGAGACCCTGTAGAGAGAGCCAGTACTGAAGTTCAGCTTATAGATGTATCGCCAAAACAGCTTGTAAGCGGCGCAGCAGCACTTATTCCATTCCTTGAACACGATGACGCTAACCGCGCATTAATGGGTTCAAATATGCAGAGACAGGCCGTTACTCTTCTGACAACAGAAGAGCCGATAGTTGGAACCGGTTTGGAAGCACGCGTAGCTCTTGATACCAAAGCTGTAATTACCGCAATAGAAGATGGAATTGTAGCAGAGGTTTCAGGGGATAAGGTGATATTAACTGTCGATGGAAAAACTTTGGATAAGACTGCTAAGCCGGAAAAAGCCCAAGTTTATGATTTATACAAGTTCCTGCGTACAAATGCCGGAACTAGCATTAATCAGAGACCGATAGTTAAATCAGGAATGCATCTAAAGAAAGGTGATATTATTGCAGATGGCGCCTCTACTGCAAACGGCGAACTTGCTCTTGGCAAGAACTTGACTGTAGCATTTATGTCTTGGTGCGGATACAACTTTGAGGACGCTATTGTTATTAGCGAAAGAGTTGTTAAAGAAGATGTTTACACGAGCATTCATATTTCTGAATTTGAAACAATAGCAAGAGACACAAAACTCGGGCCTGAGGAAATCACAAGGGATATTCCTAATGTCAGCGAAGAAGCTCTAAGAAATCTTGGTCCAGACGGTGTAATTCGTCTTGGCGCAGAAGTGAAATCTGGGGATATTTTAGTTGGTAAAATTACTCCAAAATCTGAAACTGAACTTGCTCCTGAAGAAAGGTTGCTTCGCGCTATTTTCGGCGAAAAAGCTGCAGATGTAAAAGATTCGAGCCTTATCGTTGGAAGCGGAATCACTGGAGTTGTTATGGATGTGAGAGTCGAGCATTCAAAAGATGCTAACAAAGCAGCTATGACAAAAACAGAGCTCAGAAGACAGTGTAAGCATATTAAAGATAATGCGAAAGCTGAATACTCAGTTCTAATCGAAGAATTAGTCACAGAACTGACAGATATTATGCTTAAGGAAAAATTAACTCATCCTATATACGATACTTCATCTTCCAAGAAGGACATGATTCTGATTTCTTCAAATAGAAGAGTTACTTCAAGCGGTATAAATAAGCTTGCAAACAAAATTAGATATTACAGAATGGAAGATTGCTCAATGAAGAAGCAGATAGATGATATTACTAAAAAATATCTGCCTAGAATTGAGAAGATTGAAAAAGATAGAGATGAGGCAGTTGTATCACTTGAAAGCGGACATGATATAGAGCTTGGAGCTATTAAGAAAGTTAAAGTATATATCGCAACGAAGAGAAAACTTCAGGTTGGCGATAAAATGGCAGGCAGGCATGGGAATAAGGGTATTGTAGCTAAAATAGTAGCTGTTGAAGATATGCCATTCCTTGCTGATGGAACTCCTGTAGATATCGTATTAAATCCTCTTGGCGTACCTAGCCGTATGAATGTAGGACAAATTCTTGAAACACATCTTGGCTGGGCAGCTAGTATATTAGGAATGAAAGTTGCATGTCCGGTATTTGACGGACCAAAAGAAGAAGCAATCGTTGATCTTTTCGTAAAATCCAATAAAAAATATGCTGAAGAAAATGGCGAAAATATGCATTGGGGTTTCGTCAATAAAGGTGGCAAGTGGGTATTTGACGGCAAAGTTGATCTTTTTGATGGAAGAACAGGAAGTAAATTCCACCAAAGAGTGACTGTCGGGAAAATATACATGTTAAAACTAGACCATATTGTTGCTAATAAGATTCATGCAAGGTCTGTAGGGCCATATTCTCTTGTTACGCAGCAACCTCTTGGCGGTAAAGCTCAGCATGGCGGGCAGCGTTTCGGAGAAATGGAAGTTTGGGCGCTTGAAGCCTATGGGGCAGCCTATACCCTCCAGGAAATGCTTACTGTAAAGAGTGACGATGTAGTTGGTCGTACAAGAATGTATGAATCAATAGTTAGAGGTCAAAATGTTCTTGAAGCAGGCCGTCCTGAGTCATTTAATGTGCTTATGAAAGAAATGATGAGTCTTGGACTTGATATTCAAGTCGTAAAAGATCTCAGCAGTCTTTCTTAACCTAAGCGAGGAGTTACTAATATGATAGATACAAATATGTCAAATAGAAGCGTCGAACATGTTGAAGACAATATTTTCGAAGCTGTATCGATAAATGTTGCTTCTCCGGAGCGTATTCGTTCATGGAGTCATGGAGAAATAAAGAACCCTGAAACTATTAATTATAGAAGTTTTAAGCCTGAAAAAGGCGGATTGTTCTGTGAAAGAATTTTCGGGCCTAGTCGCGATTGGGAATGCAGTTGCGGTAAATACAAGCGTATCAAGTATAAAGGCGTTACTTGCGATAGATGCGGAGTTGAAGTAACAGTCTCTAGAGTAAGACGCGAAAGAATGGGGCACATAGAGTTGGCAGTTGCTGTTTCTCATGTATGGTTTTTTAAATGTATGCCCAGCAGAATAGGCTTAATACTTGATATGACAGCGAGAGCTCTTGAAAGAGTTATTTACTATGAAGAATGGGTTGTTATTGATGCCGGGGATACCCCATTGAAAGTAACCCAGACTTTAAGTGAAATAGAATATCGTGAAGCAAGAGAACTTTATGGAGCAAGTTCATTTGTAGCAGATATGGGTGCACCTGCAATAAAACAGCTTCTTGAGAGACTTGATATGGAAGCTCTTAAGAAAGACCTTGGCACTCAGATGTATGCTACAAAAAGCAGAGCTATAAGGAAAAAAATAGCCAAGCGTTTAAGATTGATTGAGGGCTTCACCAATAGTGGCGCTAAACCTGAGTGGATGATTTTAGATGTTCTGCCTGTTATTCCGCCAGAATTAAGACCTTTAGTTCCTCTGGAAGGCGGAAGGTTTGCCACATACGACTTGAACGATTTATACAGAAGAGTAATTTATCGTAATAATCGTTTGAAAAATCTCCTTCAGCTCAAGACGCCTGAAGTAATTATAAGAAATGAAAAGAGAATGCTTCAGGAAGCTGTTGATGCCCTTTTGGATAATGGAAGACATGGCAGAGCTATTACCGGTGCTGGGAATCGCCCTCTTAAATCTTTGAGCGATATGCTTAAAGGTAAAGGTGGTCGTTTCAGACAGAATTTATTAGGTAAGCGTGTTGATTATTCAGGCCGTTCAGTAATCGTAGTTGGACCAGAACTAAGGCTTGATCAGTGTGGTTTGCCTAAAAAGATGGCTTTGACTCTTTTTGAACCATTTATCATCAGGCACCTTAAGGATCGCGGCTATGTCCATACCGTAAGAAGCGCCAAGAAGATGATTGAAAGAGGCGATAGCGTAGTTTGGGATATTCTCGAAGAAGTAACAAAGGGGCACCCTGTTCTATTGAATCGTGCACCTACTCTTCACAGATTGAGTATTCAGGCATTCAATCCTGTATTGATTGAAGGTTCAGCAATAAGAATTCATCCGTTAGTTTGTACAGCTTACAATGCTGACTTTGACGGAGACCAGATGGCTGTTCATATTCCCCTATCCGGGGCGGCTCAACTCGAAAGCAAACTTTTGATGCTTGCGCCAAATAATATTTTTTCTCCTTCAAACGGGAAACCTATTGCTACTCCATCACAGGATATAACATTGGGAGCTTATTATTTAACAACAACTATTGAACCGGCTGATAAACCAAAAATATATGGCGGTTATTTTGAATTGCTTGCCGCTTACGATAATGGAACCATCAAGATTCATGATTTTGTTAAGATCCCAAATCCTGACATAGGAAAGGATACAATTTGGGGTGATAAAAAGTCAAAATATATCATCACAACTATAGGAAGATGTAAGTTTAATGAAGTATGGCCCAGCGAACTAGGGTTTTTCAATAATCCTACAGGAAAAAAAGTTCTTAATAAGTTAGTTGGTGATTGTTATACGCATGCTGGTCACAATAAAACAGTTAAAGTACTTGATGCATTAAAGGCGCTTGGCTATGAGTATGCTACAAGATCAGGCTTCTCAATATCTATTGCCGACTTAATTGTGCCTAAGTCCAAGCCTGCTGAAATTGAAAAATCACACGCTGAAATTGAAAAAATTGAAAAGCAGTATGTACAGGGAGTTATAACTCAGGATGAACGCTTGAATAAGATTATCGATATATGGAGTAAAACTTCTAATACTCTTGCTGATGAACTTATCAAAACACTTAGAGCAGGAACAATAAAAGATGGTGAGATTAATCCTGTTTATGCAATGCTTGATTCAGGCGCCAGAGGAAGTAAAGACCAGATTAAACAGCTCGCAGGAATGCGCGGATTGATGGCTAAACCTTCCGGAGAAATTATTGAAAATCCCATTATTTCCAACTTTAGAGAAGGTTTGAAAGTACAGGAATACTTCATAAGTACTCACGGAGCTAGAAAAGGTCTTGCCGACACAGCGTTGAAAACGGCTGATTCTGGTTATATGACTAGAAAACTAGTAGATGTATCTCAGGATATAATTTGTACCGAAGAAGATTGCGGCACGACAAATGGAATACTTATAAGCGCATTGAAAGATGCCGGCGAAGAAATTGTACCTTTGAAAGACAGAATTAAAGGAAGATTCTGCGCTAAGGATATTCCTGCTAAAGGCAGAGGAAAATATTTCGCAAGGGTAAATGATTATATAACTGATGAGCTGGCAGCGACTATAGATAAAGAGGGTGTTAAAGAAGTTACAATCAGATCTCCTTTGACATGTGAAACTGAGTTCGGTATCTGCATTAAGTGTTATGGGAAAAACCTTGCATCCAATAGAATGGCAGCGACCGGCGATGCTGTTGGTATAATTGCCGCTCAGTCTATTGGTGAACCTGGAACTCAGTTGACAATGCGTACTTTCCATATCGGTGGAACAGCTTCAGCAGCAATGCAGCAGTCTCAGATATTAACTAAATCTTCAGGACATGTTCATTACGGCGATAATGTGAGGTACATTGAAGACAAAGAAAAAGTTAAAAAAGTAGTTAAATCAGGAAGTATCAGCATTAAAGACGACGAAGGCGTAACCATTGAGAAGTATGAATTGCTTATCGGAGCTACGCTATTCTTTAATGAAAAAGAATTAGTAAAAGAAGGCGATCTTGTTGCAAAATGGGATCCGTTCAATATTCCAATTCTTGCCGAACTAGCAGGGCGTATTGAATTTAAAGACTTGATTGACGGAATTACTCTAAATCGCGAAGTAAGATCGAGCGGCATTGAAGAAATAACGGTCATGGAGCACAGAGAAGATCTGCATCCTCAGATTGTATTACTGAATGATGAAGATGAAATACTTGATCATCATCCTCTGCCGGCCGGCGCCTACTTAATGGTAAAAGAAAATGACAATATTGAGATAGGAACTGTTATTGCGAGACTTCCAAGACAACTTTCAAAGAACAAGGACATCACCGGTGGGTTGCCGCGTGTAGCCGAGTTATTTGAAGCAAGAAGACCAAAAGAACTTGCAGAAATAGCAAGAATGACAGGTAGAGTTGAAATTGGAAGAATGGGAAGAGGTAAGATTCAATTGATTATACATGACTTGGAAGATCCTACCTTAATCGAAGAACATTCAATTCCTTCTCATAAGCATCTTACAGTAAGAAAAGGAGACATTGTAAAAAAGGGTCAGAAACTTACTGACGGATCGATTGTGCCTCATGACTTACTTGAGATTTGCGGACCTCAGGAACTTCAGAAATATCTTGTAAATGAAGTTCAAATGGTTTATAGAGCTCAAGGGGTGGAAATCCACGATAAGCACATCGAAGTAATTGTTAAACAGATGTTGCAGAAAGTTAGAATTACTGAGGCAGGTTCAAGTCAGTATTTGCCTGGTGAACAAATCGACAGGCGTAACTTTATCAAGGAGAACAAGAAAGTTGTCAAAAATGGTGGCACTCCTGCAGAAGCTGATCCGGTCTTGCTAGGAATAACTAAAGCTTCTCTTGAAACAGAAAGCTTTATTTCTGCAGCTTCATTCCAGGACACCACGAGAATTCTTGCCGATGCGGCAATCTTAGGTAAAGTTGACATTTTAAGAGGCTTTAAAGAAAATGTTATTACAGGGCATTTGATACCTGCAGGAACAGGAAGTAGCGAATACACAGAGCTGACTGTCATCAAACTTGGACAGGAAATTGAGCTTGAATTCAAGTCTGAAGAAGAGAGTCAGGATAAGATGACAATAGAACAAACTGCCGCTACAGCTAAAGCCGCTGAAATTCTAGCAATTGACAAGGAAAATTAAAAAAATATTTGTATAAGAATTAAAGAACGATAGATTAAACGCTCTTTATCAAAAAATAACTTTTTACAGGTGAAAGAATATGCCTACAATAAATCAGTTAGTAAAAACTGGTAGAACTCGGAAAGTCAAGAAAGTAAAAGCTCGCGCTTTAGAGGGTTGTCCTCAGAGAAGAGGAATATGCACTCAGGTTACTACTAGAACTCCTAAAAAACCAAATTCAGCTCTTAGAAAAATCGCTAGAGTCCGTTTAACAAATGGCGAAGAAGTAACAGCTTACATTGGTGGAGAAGGACATAATCTTCAGGAACACTCAGTAGTTCTTGTTAAGGGCGGTCGTGTAAGAGACCTTCCAGGCGTTCGTTATCACATTGTTCGCGGCGCTCTCGATAGTTTAGGAGTAGAAAAACGCAGGCGCAGCCGTTCCAAGTACGGAGCAAAACGACCTAAAGCAGAAGCAGCAGGCGGCGCTAAGGCATCAGGTACAGCTAAACCAGGGAAAAAGGCATAATTTAAGCTGAATTTAAGATATAAGATCTGTCGATGTCGCAAGGTGTCGGCAGATTTCTTGTCATAAAGTCTTATTAAAAAGTTAAAATATTCGAGGGAAATTAAGGATGAGAAGACACAGAGCAGAAAAAAGGGAAATTACTCCCGATCCTAAGTATAACAGTGAACTTGTTGCACGCTTGGTTCATGAAATTATGGAGAGAGGCAAGAAATCCACTGCACAAGGAATTGTGTACGGCGCTTTTGATGAGATCAAAAAAAAGAAAAAAGATATGGATCCTCTAGAAGTTTTTATACAGGCTTTAGAGAATGCAAAGCCAAGGCTTGAAGTAAAAAGCAGAAGAGTTGGCGGGGCAACTTATCAGGTGCCAATTGAAATTCAACAGGAAAGGCAGGTCTGCCTTGCTATGAAGTGGATTACCACCTATTCACAGGGAAGAAAAGGCATTCCAATGCAAAAAGCTTTGGCGGCTGAACTTCTTGACGCTTTTGATAACACAGGTTCTGCAGTAAAGAAAAAAGATGATACACATAAAATGGCTCAGGCCAACAAAGCTTTTGCCCATTATCGTTGGTAATATTTTTAGGATAAATGAAATAAAATGGCAAAAGCAACAGGAAAAAAAGAATACAAAGAGTTAGAAGGAAGAAAACATCCTCTTTCTGATGTACGAAATATAGGTATCATTGCTCACATTGATGCAGGAAAAACTACTACATCTGAGCGAATACTCTACTATAC
>JBAXXY010000093.1:0-11491 GCA_037127655.1 Lentisphaerota bacterium | reverse complement strand
TGCTGAACAATGCTTTCTGACTGCGATTGATATCACCGAGCGCAAGAAGGCGGCGCATTTGCTAAGGGAGAGTGAAGAGCAAGCCAAAGCTATAGCCCTTGCCGCTCAGGATGCCATTATAATGATGGATGACAAGGGGCTTATAACATTCTGGAACTTGGCCGCTGAAAAGATATTCGGTTACTCTAAAAATGAAGCAATAGGCAAAAACCTCCATCAACTCCTTGCTCCAAAGCGCTACCATGGAGAACAATCGAAGGCCTTTTCACACTTTCAGCATACCGGGCAAGGAATGGCTATCGGAAAGACCCTCGAGCTTGAAGGAATACGCAAAAACGGCGAAGAGTTTCCCATAGAGCTTTCTCTCTCTTCAGTAGAAATCAGGAAATCATGGCATTCCGTAGGTATAGTTAGAGACATCACTGAGCGCAGGAATGCGGAGAAGGCGCTTCAGGAGGCGAATGATAAACTGGAACAGCGTGTGTTGGACCGGACTAATGATTTGATGATAAGCAAAGAGAAATTCCGTACAGTCGCTGATTATACTTATGATTGGGAATATTGGGAAGGAACGGATCATCAGCTTCTTTATATGTCTCCATCATGTGAAAGAATCACTGGCTATAAAACTGATGAGTTTTTATCGGATAAATCGCTACTGGGAAAAATCATACATCCTGAAGATAGAAAGTTAATTGAAGACTATGTTGAGAAAATACACTCAAAAGAACATGCACATAAAAATTATGAGTTGGATTATAGAATTGTTAAGAAAAACGGCACAATTGCTTATATCGGGCATACATGTATGCCTGTATATGATAGTAAGGGTAGCGATGCTGGTCGGCGTGTAAGCAACAGAGACATCACCGATCGCAAGAATGCAGAAAACCTATTAGAACAAACCCGCAAAAATTACAATTCATTTTTTAACTCGATAGATGAATTTCTTTTCGTACTTGATGAACAGGGTAATATTATCCATACAAATGAAACAGTCTTACAACGCCTGGAATATTCTCAAGAAGAGCTTCTAGGAAAATCTGTCCTCATGGCTCATCCTCCAGAACGCCGTGAGGAAGCTGGTCGTACAGTTTTTGAAATGCTTTCAGGCAAAGCTAATTTCTGTCCTGTGCCGCTTATTTCAAAATCAGGGATACAAATCCCTGTAGAAACCAGAGTAACGCGCGGTGTATGGGATGGTCGAGCGGCACTTTTCGGAGTAAGCAAGGATGTGTCCAGAATTGTATTATCTGAAGAAAAGTTTTCGAAGGCTTTTCAAACAAATGCCGCGTTGATGGCTATATCTACTCTAGATGAAGGCAGGTATGTCGATGTCAATGATACATTTCTTAATGTATTGGGTTATTCCCGCAAAGAAGTGATCGGCAGAACTTCTACTGAATTAAAGATTATTGGTGATCCAGCAGAACGAAATAAAATCGTTGACAAAATCAAACAGAATATAAAAGTTAAAAACCTTGAAATAGAGGTAAATAAAAAAGACGGCGGAGAAATAGCAGGGTTACTTTCTGCTGATCCGATTTATATTGGCAAAGATCAATACTTGCTTACAGCAATGATAGACATCACCGAACGCAGGAAAGCGGAGGTGGCGCTGGCTGTTATTACCGAGCGGTTATCCTTGGCTACGCAAGCTGGTGGGGTGGGCACATGGGACTACGATATTGTTAATAACAATCTCGTTTGGGACGATCGAATGTTCGCCCTCTATGGAATCAAAAAGGAGCAGTTCTCGGGAGCTTACGAGGCATGGCAATCAGGACTTCATCCAGACGACAAAATTCGTGGAGGTGCTGAAATTCAGATGGCAATAAAAGGCGAAAAGGAATTTAATACCGAATTCCGCGTTCTCTGGCCTGATAGCACCATCCGAATTATCCGTGCTCTTGCTAAAGTTGAACGAAACGCTTTAGGCGAGCCACTGCGAATGATAGGCACAAACTGGGATATTACTGAAAGCAAAAAAGCAGAGGAGGCAATTGTCCAACTATATAAAGAAATTAAGATAGAGAAAGAAATAGCTGATAATGCAAACAAGGCAAAAAGTGATTTCATAGCAAGAATGAGCCATGAGCTAAGGACTCCATTAAATTCAATAATAGGCTTTTCAGAGTTGCTGTACGATGAACTATTCGGTCCTGTTAACACCAAACAAAAAGAGTATTTAGGCGATGTGTTAAGCAGTGGCAAACATCTTCTTGATCTGATAAACGAAATTCTCGACATATCGAAAGTAGAAGCCGGAAAAATGGAGCTCAATATTTCAAATGTAAACATTTCAACTTTTCTTAGGAACAGCACATTTATAGTCAAAGAAGCATGTTTCAGGAAGAAACTTAAGCTAAGAATTGAAGCAGTCGACGATCTTTTTGAAATCCAGGCGGATGAAAAGAAGCTTAAGCAGTCGCTATTTAATCTGCTGTCTAACGCTGTGAAATTTACTCCTGACGGCGGAGAAATAACTATCGGAGCATACGCCGAGGATAAGAACATGGTGATATTTGTAAGAGACACTGGTATAGGCATTGAAGAAAAAGATAAGGAAAAAATCTTCACTTCTTTCCAGCAAATAGACAGCGCTCTTTCAAGAAAATACGAAGGATCGGGGCTTGGTCTGGCATTGAGCAAAGGTTTTATCGGACTTCATAACGGAAGAATGTGGTTTGAAAGCAAAGGCAAAGACAAAGGCTCTACATTCTTTATGTCCATTCCCATGTTCAGAGAAAGAGTTGAGAACAAAGAGGAACTAACAACTTAGATACTCATGAGGCATATATGAAGGAAAAGATACTGATAATTGACGATAAAATTTTAAATATGAAGCTTGCTTCAGACCTGTTGGAACATCATGGGTATAGTGTAATCAAAGCCTTTAACGCAGAAGATGGGATATCAGCTCTGCAAAAAGAGCTCCCCCATTTGATACTTCTTGACTTAACGCTTCCTGATATTGATGGTTTTGAAGTTTATAGAAGGATAAGAAGCCAAGAGCAGTATAACAATATCAAAATTGTGGCTTTTACAGCCACCAGCAATATAGACAAAGAACTAATATCATTTGGATTTGACGATGTTATTTACAAACCAATTGACACAAGGAGCTTTGTTTCAACAATCAAAAAAATCTTTGCCCATAATAATTAAAACCTTTACTAAGGGAATCCCAATGCAAAATTTTAAACCATTAATTCTAGTAGTGGATGATGATATTAAATGCATAAAACTAGCTGAGGCAATATTAGTCACTCAGGGTTATGAAGTCATTCAGGCAAATGATTATAAAGAGTGCCTGACTCAGCTTGAGAAACATCCCAATATTGACCTTATAATGCTGGATGTGATGATGCCTGATATGGACGGCTTTGATATATGCTCTCTTATCAGTAAAGACAAAGTTCACAAGAATGTCCCTGTTATTTTTATTACGGCTCTTAACGATGACATAAGCCAACTTAATGGGTTTAAAGCAGGCGGTGTGGATTTTATAAGCAAACCATTTCAAAGAGACATACTTACTGCCAGAGTAAAAGTCCATATAAAACTTAAACGCGCCCAAGAGTCATTAAAGATATTGTTAGCTGAAAAAGAGAAACTCATCAACGAGCTAAATGATGCTATGGAAAATATAAAGACACTCAAAGGGATATTGCCGATTTGCTCATGCTGTAAGAAAATAAGGGATGATAAAGGATACTGGAGCCAGGTCGAGACATATATAAGCAAACACTCTGATGCTGAATTCAGCCACAGTATGTGCATTGACTGCGCGAAGAAATTATACCCTGATATTGATTTTAGCAGCGTGAAAACCCCTTAACATTGTACTGTAAAAATGGAACATAATAAGCCAAAAATACTTGTAGTTGACGACGATATCAAAAATTCAAAATTGCTATTAGAGATATTGGCTCTTCAAAATTATGAAGTTTTTCTGGGCGGCTCAGGGAAAGAATGTTTTGACATTTTAGAATCTGTTTCTGGTATAGATCTGATACTGCTTGATGTGATGATGCCTGATATGGACGGCTATGAAGTTTGCCGTAGAATTAAAACCGATGCGCTTCTGAAGGATATCCCGATCATTTTTCTGACTTCCCTTGATGACAATGAAAGCCAGCTCAGAGGCTTTGATTCAGGAGCAGTGGATTTTATTACAAAACCGTTCCAACGGAAAATATTGGGCGCAAGAGTCAAAACCCAAATTGAATTGAGACAGAGCAAAGAAAAGCTGAACAAGACTAATGCTAAGCTTGAAAAGTTTAACTGTAAACTCGAAGATATTGTGAAATCGAGGACAAGAGAGCTGACGCTGACGCAAGAGGTTACTATTGAGTGTATGGCTTCACTAGCCGAATCCAGAGATGCTGAGACAGGTATGCACATTAAGAGAACTAAGTATTATGTGAAAGAACTTGCTCTTTACTTGAAAGGCAAACCTAAGTATAAGGATTTCCTGGATAACAGAACTATTGATATGCTCTACCAGTCAGCCCCTCTCCACGATATTGGTAAAATAGCAATTCCTGATAGTATTTTGCACAAACCAGGCAAGTTGACCAATGAAGAGTTTTCCGTAATGAAAATGCACACTCTTTATGGAAGCAAAGCTATTGCAGAATCTGAAGAAAAACTTACTAAAATGTCCTTCCTGAGATATGCCAAGGAGATGGCTGCTACACATCATGAGAAATGGGACGGCACAGGCTACCCGCTTGGACTAAAGGCCGATCAGATACCAATTTCGGGAAGGATTATGGCCTTGGCTGATGTGTACGACGCATTAGTGCCAAAGCGTATTTATAAAGATGCTATTTCCCACGAACAGGCTATAGAAATAATAAAGGAAGGAAGAGGAACTCATTTTGATCCTGATATTGTCGATGCCTTCCTTGCAATCGAAAGTAAATTCAGGGAAATAGCTTCGCTGTTTTCAGATAATTGAGATCTGTTCGGCAAAAGAGAGACAGAATAAATGCCTAAGTTCGGAATTCTGCTAAAAACTATTTCTCCTGGTACTCCACAATGTCGTCAATGATATAAATGCTTGCTTTGATGTAACGGACGAGCGAATCATCCATCAGATGAATGACATCCTTCACATTATGAGGCTGGACATCTGCTATTTCGACTATCGGATTAGTCAGCACAGCCGCATGAGTATGGGAAACCAGTTCCGCGCTCTGTTTATTGTATGGATTGTAATATAGGACAGATTTGAGCTTAAAGTTTATGTCGCTATCATCCTTGCTCTCCATATCGCTGACGACGCCCATAAAGGCAATATTCATATTGGCATCATGGTGTTCTTCTTCCATAAAATATTTCTTTTCATTAGTGAAGATATTTTCTTTCTCGATCGGCGAATATGTAATCGATTTTGATTTGAGCAAACTCAGTTCCGCACAGCCTGTTATCGCAAAAGGTTTTTTGGACTTTGCATAGATTTGTCTGTAGATGCTTTTGAGAGTAACACTATTTTCCAGCGAACAATACGATAGTTCAAGGTTCTCAACGCAGTTTTGAGGTATAAGGAATATTCCCGAAGTCACAAATTCAGGCCCCCACATCAGAGGGTCTCTTTCCAGACGCGTCTTGTCTGTCCTGCTTGAATATATCAGAGAGTTCATAAGGATGCATTCGCCAAGATTGTATATTCCCTGGGGCGATGCCAGCTCGAATCCAAACTTAACCTTTGAAGCTGCAAATCGCCTGTTCTTGAGCTCTTCAGGCACTATTCCATTTATCACATTGTCCACGGAACCTATGTAGGCTAGAACATTTTTATTGTCGCTTTTGTGTTTTATTTCTAAGTCATTCATAAGTTATATAGATATGTTGTTATTGAGTGTTATGAACATGTCCCTATTGGCTGAGTAGTCTATGGGAATATCTATGAGCACAGGGACATCTGATTTTACAGCTTCACCGAGTATGCCGCCAAACTCTTCAATAGAGTTCATTTTGTAACCTTTGGCTCCAAAAGCTTTGGCATAAGAGACCACATCTATTTTACCAAGGTCAACTCCGCTCTTTCGATTGTACTTCAGGACTTCCTGTTCCAACACCATATTATAAGTTCCATCAGTCCAAATAAAGTGAATAAAGGGCAGTTTTTCCCTTACTGCTGTCTCAAGTTCCATCGAAGAAAAAAGAAAACCTCCGTCTCCGGAAATTGAGAATATCCTTTTCTCCGGGCAAGTGAGTTTAGCTGCAATAGCCCATGGCAAAGCCACTCCTAGCGTCTGTTGTCCATTGCTGAAAAATATCTGTCTTGGCTTAAAAACCATAAAATATCTTGCCATCCACATATAAACTGTTCCGATATCGCACATCACCAAATCATCATCATTTACATAGGCTCTGAAAGCCTGAATAAACTCAAGGGGATGTATTTTCCCTTTTTGATATTCTTTCAAACTATAATCAAGATTCTTAAAAAGTTCTTCATGCAACTCATCAATTTTCTTTCTGGATTCAGATGACAGAGATAAGGCAAGCAGTTCTGAAAGGGAGTCAACATTATATGCAATGTCGCCAAGAACTTCTGCCGCTGGCTGATAGCAGGAGTGAATCTGCGCAGGCACAGAATCTATATGTATTATCGTCTTTGATCGGGTGGCATTCCATATTTCAGGGTCGTACTCTACAGGATTATAACCGACTGTAATTATCACATCAGCCTCATCTATAAGACGGTCACCCGGCTGATTCTTAAAAAGCCCTACCCTTCCGATAAAGTTGGTAAAGAGTTCTCTGGACACCACCCCTGCCCCTTGATAAGTCGCCACTACAGGCAGTCTGTGTTTCTTAATCAGTCTTCTCAAAGGTTCCACATTCTTTTCCATGCTGGCATCTTCACCGAAGAAAAGCACCGGAAGTTTTGCTTTTATTATGAGTTTTGATGCCCTGATAAGTTCACTTTCAGGCGCTCTTCCGTAATGAATGCTTCTGCTTTCATTGAGTGCCACTTCAGCCGTTTCTTCATTAAGGACATCGCTTGGCACACTGATAAAATAAGCCCCTTTTCTCGGTGCCTTTGCAATTCTGAAAGCATTCTCGAGAACCTCAGGGATACTTTCCACATTGTTAATGGTAACGCTCTTCTTTGTGGCGGCTTCCATTATTCGTGTATTGTCAGTATTCTGATGAGAACTTTTAAGAAGCATATTTCTAGATACAGAACCGCCAATTGCAATAACAGGATCGCCTTCTGTCGTGGCTGTCAAGAGGCCTGTCGTAAGGTTACAGACTCCAGGCCCTGATGTCACAAGCACAATTCCTGGTTCGCCTGTGATTCTTCCGTAAGCCGCCGCCATAAAAGCGGCATTCTGCTCATGCCGACACAAAATTAACCTTATCGAAGAATCCAGTAATGCATCAAAAACCGCGTCTATTTTTGCTCCCGGAATACCAAAGACAAACTTAACTGAATTTTTTTCAAGACACTTAACCATAAGCTTAGCACCGGTAAGTTTGGGCATATTCATAAACATTTACCTCAGAAACGGGTTATTCAGATACTTTATTTACAAGATGAGTATATCAAGATAATTAAGTTTTAACTACTCTTTGAAGAATTCAACTATCTTCCGCCGTGGAAGCCACCACCCATTGGCATTCTGAAATCATCCTGCAGAGCTTCATGCATTTGCCCTTCGTATCCAGGGGATGCTCCATTTGGAATTCTAGCTTCGGTTTCGTGATATTGTGCCTGGGTGCCTATAAAATTATTCTGTTCATTCGGACGGGATGTAGCCGCATCCTGATCAATAATGCTGTAAAAGGTGGATGTGGAATCATGATGCTGAGGAGTTGCTGTCTGAACTGCTCTAAGAACAGTATTACGATTTTGCTGAACGGCTGAACCGGGGTTTTGAGAGTAAGTGGCCGCACTACGCGGCTGTGTCGATGGGTTGTTATAAATTGTCGGATTAAAAACAGGTTGGTTTCTGGCATCGGCGCCGTAAGTCTGATTCATATATTGTTTGAGCCAAGGCATATTCTGAAAATCTGCGGCTGTGTATATCTGATATGGATTATTCAGTCCATGATAGAGATAACTCCAGTAATGCAAACTATTTGTAGAATACAAAAAACTATAATACTGCAGATAAGACGGCGGATACGGACCGTAGTCAATATATTGATCGGCAGAGACAATGTTCGAATTATCGGAACCATAACCGTGAATATTACAAACAAGAAGAATTGCTAAAAAAGTTAAAGCTTTCTTCATACAAAAAATCCTCTGATAATATTTTAGTCTTGGCTTATTTATAACATTTTCAACTATTTTTTCTATAGAGTGTATTCAATTAAATATTTTAGGTTAGAATTTATTTTATCTTTTAATTTGTCTTCTAAAAATAAAACATAAAAAGGGAATAAGGATTATGAAGGGAAGATCAATTTCATCACTCGGGCTTCTGTTTATTTCAGTAAGCGCAATTCTAGGTTCAGGCTGGCTATTTGGTTCATTTTATGCCGCTCAGGCCGCCGGTCCTGCCTCAATTCTGTCATGGATCATTGGCGGTGTATTTGTAATCATAATAGCCTTCACTTTTGCTGAGCTATGCGCTTCTGTCCCGGTTTCGGGATCAAGCGTAAGAATTCCATCATTTACGCACGGCACAGTAGTTGGAATATTCTGCTCGCTCAATACATGGTTTTGCTATGTCACCTTGACCGTAATTGAAACGATGGCAGTGATGCAATATCTTTCCTTCTACTTCACTTCAATTATGCATCCAAAGGGTGGACTTACATTTATCGGCTACACAGTTGCGACAATCCTAATATTCTGTATGAGCGTAATCAACACCTATTCCGTGAAGTACATTGTAAGATTCAATACATTCCTGACTCTTATAAAAATAGTGATCCCTATTTTTGTAAGTATTCTGCTTGTCGATGCCTACTTCCATATTCACTCTGCAGCCAATCCTCATGTAGTTGCTTCAAGCGTATTCGCTCCATTTGGCTGGCACGGTATATTTGCCGCAATATCAGTCGGCGGTATAGTCTTTTCATATAATGCTTTCAAACAGGCCGCTGAAATGGCAGGCGAAGCCAAAAACCCGAATTTTTCTGTTCCATTCGCGATAGTTGGTTCTGTAATACTATGCATGATAGTGTTCTTATTCCTCCAGGTAGGCTTCCTTTCTGCGCTGCAACCTAATGACCTTAAGAACGGCTGGGCTAATTTAACTTTAATGAATAACCAAAGCCCATTTGTAAGTTTGCTTGCTGAACACGGAATTAACTGGGCTATTCCTGTCCTTTACTTCGCCGCAATCATCTCCCCTATGGCGGCGGCCCTTATTTACTGCACAGGTGCGGCCAGATCATTGTACGGTATTGCCGCAAATGGTTATGCTCCGCAAGTATTGCTCAAGCTCAATAAAAGCGGTGAATCTGCCCTTACTGTATGGATCAACTTCGTTCTGGCTATCATCATATTCCACTTCTTCAAGAACTGGGATCAGATATCTAACCTCCTGACATGCCTTTTTGCCATATCATACGGTCTTGCACCTGTATGTATGGTAGCGCTCAGAGTTCAATTGCCGTCTCTCAAGAGACCTTTCAAACTCCCTATCGGTTATATCTGGGCTTATATCGCATTCTTCATCACTACTCTATTCATCTACTGGGTAGGCTGGGATACAATATCAGGCGTAGTATGGTTCTTCGTATTCTGTCTGATAGTTACCATCATATTCCAAAAAACATCTAAAAAACCAGCCTCTGAAATTAAGACAGAGTGGAAAGCATCAATATGGTTATGGGCGTACCTTGTAGTCATAGTCATAGCTTCAAAACTTGGCGACTATGGGCATGGAGCCGGCATTATGACAGGTTTCTGCACTGTAATATTTTTAGCAGTATGTTCAGCAGCAGTATTTTATATCGCAGCTAAGTACACTCTTCCTCCTGAACGCATCCAGAGCGAGATAGACAAAGCTCTATCAACAAAGGACGAAGGCGGACACTAGACTAAAAAAATCCGGAGAAATCCGGGCATAAGAACTTAAATTATTGGAGGGATTCAGTTTGCTGAAACCCTCCATTTACATGTAAAGGAAGAACCAAAGCATAAATGAAAATAATCAGTTACAGAGAAAAAGATTTTAAAGAAAAGCTTAGTCAACTATTCCATAGGAAAGCTTTTTCAGAAGATATAGCCCGAGAAGTTCAGCCTATACTCGAAGATGTGAAAGCAAGAGGCGATATAGCCATATGCGAGTATGCTCTCAGATTTGACAAAGTGACACTTGAACCGGGTAAATTTCTAGTTTCTGATGATGAAATAAAAGAAGCTGATTCTTCAGTTTCTGAAAATAGAAAAAATGCCATCATCACGGCCATAGAAAACATCACTGATTTTGCATCAAAGCAAAAACCAAAGAATTGGACTTACTCGCCCAGAAATGGAGTCGAACTAGGGGAGAAATTCTCACCATTTTCGAGAGTCGGAGCATACATCCCGGGTGGAACTGCGCCTTTGGTTTCCACTGCCATCCACACAATAGCCATAGCCAAAACAGCAGGGGTAAAAAGAATTGTTGCAGTAACTCCGGCCGGGAAGAACGGCAAAATAAATCCCGAACTTCTCTACGCCATGAAAATTGCCGGAGCATCAGAGATTTATAAACTTGGCGGTGTTTACGCTATCGCCGCTTTGGCTTATGGCACTCAAAGCATCAGCAAAGTCGAAAAAATAGTCGGGCCAGGCAATGCTTATGTCACTGCGGCAAAAAAATTTGTCTATGGAGATGTAGCAATAGATATGGTCGCAGGACCGTCTGAAATTTTAATCATCGCTGACAATGCCAATAATCCAAACTTCATAGCAGCAGATCTCCTCTCTCAGGCGGAACACGGAAGCGGACACGAACAGGCTGTGCTTCTTTCTACTTCACACGCATTGATTGAAAGGGTCAAAGATTCACTGGACAGACAAGTTAAAAAACTCAAACGCGCTGTAGCAATAAAGAAAGTGATGGCTGAGGGGATAATACTTATTGAGACTGAAAACATCGAACAGTCTATAGAGTTGGCAAATAGTTATGCTCCAGAACATATCGAAATTATGTGCAAAGACTTTGATAAAGTAGCAGATAAGATATCTGCCGCAGGAGCAATATTCCTTGGCGAATACACACCTGAGAGCGTCGGCGACTTCGTGGCAGGTCCGAGCCATGTTCTTCCGACAGGCGGGAGCGCAAAATATTTTAGCGGAATAACGATTGACACTTTTTTAAGGCGTTCTAGTTTAATAAAATATTCGAAGCAGGCTTTGGAAAATGAAATTCCGTTCATTGAAAGATTTGCCGAAATGGAAGGACTCGATGCCCATGGAAACAGCGCATTAATCAGATTCGGCGATTATATCGGATTATAAAAAGTTGACAAGTTAAAAATTAATAACTAAAAGTGAAAACTATTCACTTAATAATATGAGTAC
>JBAXXY010000092.1:0-11528 GCA_037127655.1 Lentisphaerota bacterium | reverse complement strand
GCTCTCTAAATTTAAACGCGAGGATTTATATGTTAGCAGCAAAAGAGATAATGGCGATGATGGCAAAAGGTCGTCCTACAAAGCGCGCCTTCACCTCAAAAATAGTCGAATCTGTGATAGAAGAGATCAAGACAAAAGCAAAAGATAAAGAGCTTGCTCTTCTTTTTGAAAGATGTTTTCCTAATACTTTGGATACTACCATCAGATATGAAGAAATAAGCGGTAAACCTGATACTTATGTGATAACAGGTGACATTGATGCGATGTGGCTCAGGGACTCCACCGCTCAAGTATTCCCATATATCAGACTTGTCAATAAAGACGAAGCTCTCAGGAAGCTCGTGGCAGGCGTAATTAACAGACAGGCTAACTACATAAGAATTGATCCTTATGCCAACGCCTTTAATGACAAACCAGTTGGTTCAATTTGGGAAACAGACCACACTATTATGATTCCGGAACTTCACGAGAGGAAATGGGAAATAGACTCATTATGCTATCATGTAAGGCTTGCCTATACATACTGGAAGCAGACTGGCGATAACTCATGTTTCGATGCCGATTGGAAAAAAACAGCCCAGAGAATATATGATACTTTCAAGGCTCAGCAGAGAAAAGGCAAAGAAGATCATTACAAGTTCCAAAGATGCGCTCTTCAGGCGACAGATACGCTTGCAGACAATGGTCTTGGCTATCCTGTCAATCCGGTCGGGCTTATTGCTTCTTCATTCCGCCCCTCGGACGATGCGACTGTTCTGCCATTCCTTATTCCGGCTAATTTCTTTGCTGTAGCCTCTCTGAAACAGATAGCAGAAATTCTCAAAACTGTTTATAAAACCAAAGCTCTGGCAGACAAATGCCTGGAATTAGCTAAAGAAGTAGAAGATGCCATACAAGAATATGCAGTAGTCGAACACAAAGAGTTCGGCAAGATATATGCCTATGAAGTGGATGGTTTCGGTGGACAACTTTTGATGGATGATGCAAATGTGCCAAGTTTGCTTTCTCTGCCGTATCTGGGCTGTGTTAAGGAAAATGACAAAATTTATCAGAATACTCGTAAGTTTATTCTGTCTAAAAGCAACCCGTGGTATTTTTCAGGCAAGGTTCTTAGCGGAGTAGGGAGCATTCACACAGGACGCAATAAAGTATGGCCTATATCAATAGTTATGCAGGCTCTGACAAGTCACGATTCTTCTGAAATAAAGCAATGCCTTGAGATGATTAAAAACTCTCATGCGCTTACATACTTCATCCACGAAGGAGTCGATATGGATAATCCGAATGACTTCTCAAGAGTGTGGTTTGCATGGGCGAATACATTAGTCGGCGAACTCCTTCTCAATATCTGGGAAGAAAAAGGCTTCTAAGCGTTTAACCACTAATTAGACGAATGGACGCGAATTCATAACACTGTCATCTTGCCTGTGAAGTGTAGCCTTGCCGTGTAATTAATTCCTACGAAATATCTTGCCTATCCTTTTTTTCAGGATAGCATAATAATATTATCATCACTAAAAAAAGGATAAAGAGCATGAAACGAAATCGCATTTATGCAGTGGTTTGCATCATATGTTTTATTTTTATAATTGTCTGCCTGCTATTACCAAACACAATTACAAGTTTAATAAATATCATATCACCCAAAGACATCAAATGGGCGTCCAAAACAATTATTAATCCTTATCAAGAGATTGATTTTAACACAGCCGAATTTATTCCAGGCATCTCTCATGAACATTGCACTTCCCAGAAAAAGTTAGAGAACGCGTATAATAGGGGAATAAGGTTTTTTGCAATTACTAATTACCAACCATCTGCCCCGAACTATCCTCTAACAGGTTATAACAGTCCTTATGAAGATTGGTCTGATTCCAAAGCAGATAAATTGATAACAAGATACAATGTTGGTTCTTATAAAGATTTTATTGATGTTTTAGGCAATCAGGTTAGAATTAGAGATTTATTAGGTGCTCCTAATGCTGAAAAGACATTATTTATCGGCAGTGAAACACATATTTCTCAACCTGGGTCAACTTATGGTTCTGCAAATCATCAACCTCCTTTGGGAGGAATCCCAAGCACCCATAAAAATCTTATTAATTGGAGAAAGGCTTTTCCACTACCCTATCAAAATATCGATGCATTTATCTTTAATGCCAAGAGATGTATGATTTTGAATGATGGTGGATTGTTGATTATTAATCACAGCTATAATATCTCAGAACTTAAAAAATGGATTAATCTCGGTTGTGAAGGAATGGAAATTTATAATAATTATTATGATGAATTAATTAATAAAAGATTTCAAAAGGCATGGGATACATTATTAACAGAGGGTTATCGACTCTGGGGATTTGCTGTTGTTGATTGGGAAGAGGTCAGACAACCTATTAAAGGCTGCAATCTTATCGTTGGGAACATGAAAGGTTTCACAAAAGAACAAAAAGAACTTCAATGCTTAAGAGCATATAAAAGAGGTCAATTTTTTGCCAGTTGGTACGGGCGTATGCGTGTACAAGAATTGTCTTCCAATAATGTAATCGGAAAAGTGGTCTTTAAATTGTTATATCCAGCTAAAATACTTGCAAAAACGAATAATAGGGAAATAACATTCGAATCAACTAATACTGCTGAAGTTAATCTATTAAACGATGAGTCCTATATCCGATTTGAAGCGACTGATGGTCTGGACTATTTATGGACTAACCCCATGTTCATTGAACAATAGAAGGTTAATTAGTCTATACTTCGGCGAAGACTGTATGGGTACGGGAGCCTTGGCTTGGCAAGGTAGGTTCAGTTGAGGTAAGGAAATTAGCTGAATTATTTGAAGTCACCTGAGAGCCGTCAAACTTAGGCCAGATGCCGTTATTCAGAGAGATAACGCCCTGCATAATATCATCAGTTATTAGGACTTTAGTCTGGATGGAGCTTATATCATTAAAGACAGTAACCATCTCGCAGTTATTTATTCCTCTGAATTTAGCATCTATCGGATTCATCCAGAGGTAGTCTTCTTCCTTGCCGTCGAAGAATGGCACATTGGAGTTAGTCGAGTTGATTCTCTTTCTGTAGTGAGGGGTAACAAGCCTCAATGGATACTTTTCATGGACCTGTAAGTTTATGGCTTTAGGGTAGGGCGAATGCCCTGTTTTTATCGCATAAATCTCTGATGAAATTTCAATCAGACCGGATGGCGTTTTAAGCGGATTCTTTGCAGGATTTTCGATAAAGTTTGAGAAAGCTACTCTTGGGTTTTCTTTGCCAATTTCTATTCCTGTTTTCTTAAAAGCATCAATATCCTTAACCTCTGATTTATCCAATAAATATTTAAGCCATTCGCCAGAAGTTTTTTCATCAGAGAATTCTTTAAGGAAGCCAAGTTTATCTGCCAGAATACAGAAAATATCGTAATCGTCTTTAATAGAAGAGGGCGGATTAACTGCTTTTTCGGAGTAGAGCAGGCAGTTATCAATACCGGGGATTACATCATCTCTTTCCAGCCACATTGTCGCAGGGAAAATTACATCGCTGAATCTGGCTGTCGGTGTCATGAAGTGTTCGTGAGAAACTATGAAGTCTAGCTTATTAAAAGCCTCAATATTTTTATTGACATCTGCTCCCTGAATTAGAAAGTTTGAGCCCGGATTGTATAGAAATTTAGTAACAGGAAAATTCCTGTCAAATGGCGAGTTTTTCAGTATTGCATCGGACCATCTGTAAATAGGTATATTGAAAGGGTTTTCGGTAGATGGGACTGGCAGGGAAGGGCAGTATGGCACAGGGAGTTTTCCCCAGAAATTTCCTCCGCTCGAGCCTCCTATTTTTCCTGTATTTCCTGTTGCGGTCTGAAGAGCCATTGAAAGCCTGTAGGTGTCTTCACCGCCAAGTGTTCTTTGTATAGAAAGTCCGGGCAATATGGCGGTTGGTTTAGTTCTGCCATACAAAAAGGCAAGTTCCTTTATTGTCTTGCTGTCGATTCCGCAGAGTTTTTCAGCCCATTGCGGAGTTTTCGCTATGCCGTCTGATTCACCTGTTATATAGGATGAAAGCTTATCGAAGCCTAGAGAATATTTATTGATAAAGTTATGGTCAACTAATTTATTGGTTATAAGTTCATGCAAAATAGCGCACATTAAGACCGAGTCAGTTCCCGGATAAATGGGAATCCATTGTGTGGCGCAAGATTTGACTGTTCTTGTTCGTCTGGGGTCAATAATGACTATTGGTATTTTGCCATCTCTTTTAATCATCGACAGCACCGATTCTATTTTGGTACTAAAGCGGGTGTCTATGGCATTTGAACCCCAGAGAATGATGAGTTTCGATTCAAAAAGAGTTTCAATATCAATTCCGCTGTCGAGAGTTCCTAAAACAAATGGAGTCACAAATCTTGATGCAGCAGAACTGTATGATGATAGTGTTTCGATGCATGGCCCGAACATGCGAAAGAATCGTTTTGGGATAGTGCTTGTATTATGAAGAACACTCCTGCATGAACCGCTTCCACTTAGAAGCATTATAGAGTTTGCACCGTAATTGAGTTTAGTTGAAGATAATTTCTCTGCGACTAGATTTAATGATTCTTCCCAGGTAGCTTCTTTGAAACTTCCGTCACCTCTAATGCCATTATTGATAAGAGGTTTAGTCAGTCTTCCCTCGGCATAGAGCTGTTTTTCCGCATTAAGGCCAATAAAACAGCCGGTCATATGTTTTGGGGCAAATGAACTATTGGTAACTTTTATAAGTCTGTTTGCCGAGATGTCCACATGAGCAGTTAATGCACAACCTCCGCCACAGTCCCTGTTGCATGAGACAGGAATGCATTTTATGGAAGAGGTCGAAGGCAACATGACCTATCTGTAAACCATCTGTTGTTTTGGTTTCTGAACTTTAGGTTCTTCAAGATATAGAGAATACCAAAGATCGCCGATTTCAGCATTTGAGAAACGATTTTCTTTCCCATTAATGAGGTATTCAAGATTCTTTCCTAGTACTTCGCTTCCAGTTTTCTCTTTGCCTTTCTGAAGCACCTTTATAGCTTCTTCAATATTTCCCTTTTTAACTAGAATCCATGAGTACAGAGCGTATAGAATAACACCATTCTCACTCTTGAATTTTTTGGCTTTCTTGTAGAAGATTTGCTTGTAGGAAGCATCATCCTTTTTATAGAGTCTGGCCATTCTCATAGCTATGGACATTGGTTCCATGTAGAGAGCCTTAGGAATGAGTTCATCAACTTTATTGAATTCTTTGAGCTGATAATAGAACTGCATTCTCATGGTATTGACCTGTTTGCGCAGGAGAACATTCCAAGGATAGAGTTTCTCGAATCTCTTTGTAGCATCCAAGGCTTCTCTGATAAAGCCGTGCTGATCCTTCTCAAGAAGTTTCTGCATAGTCTTAATGCCGCCTTGAGGCTTCTGCTGGAAGAACTGGATTTTCTTGTTTAGCTTTG
The DNA here is from genome assembly GCA_037127655.1 of Lentisphaerota bacterium. Lineage (GTDB taxonomy): Bacteria > Verrucomicrobiota > Lentisphaeria > Victivallales > GWF2-38-69 > GWF2-38-69. The sequence goes on along the minus strand of JBAXXY010000092.1, from coordinate 6,067 downwards.
TTTGAGCGCCTGATATTACTACTTGAATCTCATTGGTATATTTTTTAACTAATTTCCTTATGAATAGACCTGTTAAAACTTGTAGTGCGGCAAATACTAGAAAACCGAGTGTTATATACACAGCAGGCCCAAAGCCTAACCAAAATAATATGATTCCTACTGCGGCTCCGATACCAAGTGAAAGTATTATTGCTAACATCTAGCGCTCCTGAGGTAATTGAAAAATTAAAGTTAAAAATCAAAAAGAATTTTAAAGTAACATTATATTTCTAACTTTAAAACTCATTCGCTGATTTCAAATATGAAATTTGAAGAAAATCCTAATTCTTCTTCAAAAGTTGGAGGATAAATACAAAGAACAGCGGAATGAAGAATATAGCAAGAAGTGTCGCGGCTATCATCCCGCCCATTACTCCGACACCGATTGAATTCTGCGCTCCTGACCCGGCGCCTGAACTTATTGCCAAAGGCATGACACCAAATATAAATGCAAACGAAGTCATAAGTATCGGTCTTAACCTCAAGCGGCAGCCTTCAAGTGTAGCTTTGAGCAGGCTTTCGCCGTTTTCCATTCTTGTTTTAGCAAATTCTACTATAAGGATTGCATTTTTGGATGAAAGTCCGATGGTGGTCAGCAACCCTACCTGAAAGTAAACATCGTTTGATAGTCCCATGGATGATGTAGCAAGAACAGCCCCGAAAATCCCGATCGGAGCAATCAGAATTATTGAAAATGGAATGGTCCAGCTTTCATATAATGCGGCAAGACACAAGAATACGACTAGTAGCGATATTGTGTATAAAATCGGAGTCTGGGCCCCAGACATCTGTTCCTGATACGAAAGTCCTGTCCACTCGTAGCCTATTCCGTAAGGAAGTTCTGAGGCTAGTTTCTCCATCGCTTTCATAGCTTCACCTGAAGTTTTTCCGGGAGTTGCTTCGCCCATTATTTCTACTGAGGGGAAGCCGTTATATCTTTCCAGTCTTGGTGAGCCGTAAGTCCAGCTAGTTTTAGCAAAGGCAGAGAAGGGTACCATGCCGCCTTCTTTATTGCGTACATACCATTTATTCAAATCTTCGGGGTCCATTCTGTATTGGGCATCGGATTGAATAAAAACCTTTTTTGTTCGTCCTTTGTCAATAAAATCATTGACATAGGCGCTGCCGATGGCAGTGGATATAGCATCTTGAATTTGCGTTATTGATAACCCGAGAGCTCCGGCTCTTTCCCAATCTATGTCCACTTTAAATTCAGAAGTATCTTCAAGTCCGTTTGGTCTTACCATACTCAGATCAGGGCTTTGAGATGCCATTCCTAGAAGCTGATTTCGGGCAGCGATAAGTTTATCGTGACCAAGGCCTGCTCTGTCCTGGAGTTCTAAATCAAAACCATTAGCCATGCCTAGCTCGATAGCAGCAGGGGGAGGAAATACAAAGATGAAAGCCTCTTTGATTTTTGAGAATGAACCCATAGCTTTTCCAACGATAGCTCCTATTTTCATATCCGGTCTGTTCCTGAATTTCCAGTCCTTGAGCTTTATAAAAGCCAGCCCTACATTCTGTCCTCTTCCGGCAAAACTGAAACCTGCCACCCCAAAGACTGATTCTACAGCATCCTTATCATTCACAAGAAAATGATTTTGTATTTTTTTAATCACATTCAGCGTTTGCTCTTGGGTCGAGCCGGCAGGGAGCATAACAAGCGAGAAAAGTATCCCCTGATCCTCATTCGGCAGATATGATGAAGGTAGTCTGAAAAATAAATATCCTGTGGCAATTACAATTAGAAGATAGAGCCCAATGTAACGCAGCCTTTTACCGAGAATCTTAGAAACAGCAGAAAGATATTTGTCACGAAGAGCTGAGAAAGTCCGGTTAAACCAATCGAAAAATGAACCAAATATTATTGGCTTATGTGCATCTTTTCTAGGGTCTTTAAGAATTGTCGCGCATAGCGCCGGAGTGAAAACCAGAGCGACTATCACAGACAGCACCATACATGAGACCATAGTAATAGAGAACTGTCTGTAAATAACGCCTGTAGATCCTGCAAAAAATGCCATCGGAATGAATACTGCTGTAAGAACCATTGCTATGCCGACCAACGCTCCGGTAATCTGCTTCATTGATTTCCTTGTAGCTTCCAGCGGCGAGAGATTTTCATCTTTTATCAGGCGCTCGACATTTTCTACTACCACTATCGCATCATCCACCAGAAGCCCGATCGCGAGAACCATGGCAAACATTGTCAGCATATTTATTGAAAACCCACAGAGTTTTAGAACTGTAAATGTCCCTAAAATAACTACCGGAACAGCGATTGTAGGGATCAAAGTAGCTCGCAAATTCTGAAGGAAAAGGAACATAACAAGGAACACCAATACAATCGCTTCAATAAAAGTTACAATTACTTCTTTTATCGATACTCTTACAAAAGGAGTTGTGTCATAAGGATAAACCATTGTCATCCCTTTCGGGTAGAATCGGGAAAGTTCATTTAGTTTGTTTTTTATTCTTTCTACAGTTAAGAGGGCATTAGCATCGGCTGAAAGTTTAATAGCCATTCCAGCAGCAGGTTTCCCATTATAATACGCCGTAGTCTCATAGTTCTCGCTTCCTATCTCTATTCTTGAGACATCTCTGAGCTTGACTTTCGAGCCATCACCATTGGTTTTTAAAAGAATTTGTCCGAACTCTTCAGGTGTCTGAAGAAGGCTCTGAAGATTTATTGTAACATTGAGCCGTTGCCCCTCAATAGATGGAGTTCCGCCGAGTTGTCCGGCAGAAACCTGAACATTGTAGGCTCTTATTGCATCTTTAATATCTGTCGGAGTAAGGTTGTAACTGTTCAATTTATTCGGGTCAAGCCAGATTCTCATAGCGTACTGCGAACCGAATGTGAGCACTTCCCCTACACCCTGTAACCTGCTTATTTGCTCTTGAACATTTGCAACCACATAATCAGTCAGGTCATTACGGTCCATGCTTGCATCCGAGGAAATAAACCCTACTACCATCAGGAATGTCATTGCTGATTTAGTGACTTTTAACCCCTGTTGCTGGACTGCCAGAGGAAGAAGAGGTAATGCCAGCTGTAGTTTATTCTGGGTCTGAACCTGGGCGATATCTGGATTAGTACCTGTATTGAAAGTTAATGATACAGAGACATACCCAGCAGAGTCGCTTATCGATGAAATGTAGCAGAGATTATCAAGACCCACCATTTTCTGCTCAATTATCTGTGTAACGGTGTCCTCTATGGTCTTAGCAGAAGCTCCAGGATAGAAAGCTTCAATGGATATTTTAGGCATAGCTATTGCCGGATACTGTGAAATTGGAAGCGTGAAGATTGATACTATTCCTGACAGCACGAGTCCTATAGCTATAACCCATGCAAATACAGGACGGCTGATAAAGAATTGAGACATAGTTAGGCTCTCTTATTTTTTTTTGTTGTCTGATGAAATATTTTGATCCACTTCAGCACCATTTTTTGCGGCACTCGGCTTGAAGTCAACGACTTTTACAATATTTCCGGGTCTCATTCTTTGGAATCCTTCCATGATAAGTCTATCTCCAGTTTTAAGTCCCTCTTTAACAAGCCATTTATCGCCCATAGAGCGGTCAATGACAAGGCTTCTCTCCTCCACTTTATCGGAAGAATCTACGACAAAAGCTATAGGAAGACCTTTCATATCCCTGCTTACAGACTGATGAGGGACAAGTATCGCATTTTCGACTGTTCCTATTTCAATCATGACACGGACATACATTCCTGGCAGCAATGCGTATTCGGAATTAGGAAATACGATCCGCATGATAAATGATCCGGTGCCTTGATCTACGCTTATGTCTCTAAACTTCATTTCTCCTTCCAGTGGATATAAAGATCCATCTTCAAAGAAAAGCTTAGCCTTTAGTTTTTTTTCATCGAGCTTCTTTATAAAGCCTTCAGCTATATCCTGTTTAAAGTGCAATAAGTCTGCACTGGATTGGACAACATCCACAAAAATAGGATTGATTTGCTGAATTGTAGCAAGCGGGGTAGGGTTATTCATAGTGACAAGCGCTCCCACGGTCACATCCGATCTTCCGATACGCCCGGTAATAGGAGCTTTCAAATTAGTGTAGTCAAGATTGATCTTCGCTATTTCAACTGCAGCTTTTGCGGCCTGAATATCAGCTTGAGCTGTGTATAAGTCAGCTTCAGAAATTTCAAAATCCTGTTGGCTTATTGAATGAGTTTTAATGAGTGTTTTGTTCCTCTCAAATTTATACTTTATTGGAACAATACGAGCTTCAGCCATTTCAAATTCAGCCTTGCTTTTGTCGTATATAGCTTGATACGGGGCAGGGTCAATCTGATATAATAAATCTCCTGTTCTTACTTCAGCTCCTTCTTCGAATATTCGTTTTTGAATGATGCCGCCTATCTGTGGGCGGACTTCTGCAGTCAGATAAGCTGATGTGCGTCCAGGCAACTCTGTGCTTATTACGACTATTTCTTTTTTGATTGTAATGACCGCTACTTCCGGTGTCCTGGCAGTAGGTGATGGCTTTCTTGGGCCGCATCCATTTATAGAAATTATTAAGATGATGGAAAGAAGCAGTAGGTTAAACTTGTGAGATAGGTTTAAAGATTGCATTTTAAATAGTCTCCTGTTTTTCGCAATTCATTCCGATGCATGCAATGTCAGTTATGTGGTTAATGATTTTTTCCATGTTTTCTGATATGAATTTTCTATTGGGAAAAGTCATATTGATCAGTACCCGATCATTAAAATAGAAAATACAATAAGATATCACAGAGAACACGCGTATGTAAATATCATCATCACTTGTTTTTTGAGGAAGCACTTTTCTGAAGTGAGAGGCAAGAGTAGAGAGCCTTGGTTTCATGAAAGTTTTGTATATATTAGGAAAAATCTCAGACGGATCCTGCATTTCTCTGCTAAATATTTTCCATTTATACTGATTCAGAGGATTTTCATGAATTATATCAAAGATAATCTTTTCTATCCATATATAAATTATAGCTTTCCACTCTAAAAAGTCACCGTCGTATTCCTTATCAAAAACATTCCCTCCTTCTGTTTCGCAGAATAGGAATTCAAACATTTCATGGTACAGGGATTCTTTGCTTTTAAAATGGTAATTTATAGATGCGACATTCACTTCTGCTTGTTTGCATATATCGCGAATGGTTGCCCCGTTATATCCTTTTGCGGCAAATTCTTTTGCGGCGGCTGTCAGTATTTTTTTCTTTGTGTCAATCATTTTTTTGTTTTATGCTATAGATTAAATTAATATAAAATCAAACAAATGTTTAATACTAGAGTTTAAATCATGCCTTTGATTTTTCAATATGGCAATCATTTATATATTTTGATTATATAGAGTACATGGGCAACGAAGAAGTTTTTATTTTTTATGTCTTGCTTGAAAGCTAAAATCTATGTATCTTAAAAATGAAACTTTAAACATATTTTTAAGGAATAACAATGAATAACACTGACATGCAATTTATTATTACTGTGATGGGTAATAATAAATATATTATCAGTCAGGGAATAATTACCGTTACAGCTTTTATTATTGGGATTGGAACCGGAGTAATTATTCAGTTTTATATGTCTAAACTGCCTGTGGGCAGGTTGTTCATTATATTTGTTTATATAATATCTTTTTTAGCCTCAATATTATATCTGCTGGAAGTGTTTGGCAAACTAGACTATTTCTTCCAGTTGGTGCATAGAATTTTCTCTTGATTTATCTGCTGTTTTTCTGATTGGTTACAAACTTCCTTTCTTTGCGCAATTCTTCATGTGGATAGGGATAAGCAATGCAGCAATCACCCCCGCAATACAAATAACAGCGATGTAGTATGCTGGAGCAAAAGGAGTAGCCATTTTATAAGAAAGCCAGGTTATTGCCAAAGGCGTGGCGCCTCCGACAATTGCATTAGCTACATTTAAAGTAGTAGCGACCCCAGAATACCTGATTTTTATCGGGAAAAGCTCCGTAATAGCCAGATTGTAGGCAGGATTTCCGACTGCTACGAATATTG
>JBAXXY010000091.1:0-11531 GCA_037127655.1 Lentisphaerota bacterium | reverse complement strand
ATAAATTCAGCGATAAACTGGGTTCCGCTTTTCGACTGGGGCCAGGCCAGATGGTTTGAAGCAATAATTGCTATATATTGGCTTTATGAAAAAGCGCCTGAACAATGGCTTTTGGATTTAGTAGTCAAACTCGAAGCACAGGGTTTCGGATGGAAAACCTTCTTTAATTCATGGCCTATGACTGAGGCTACACCTAAGGGTGGCTGGAACTTCATGAGTCACATAGTTAATAATGCCATGGCTGTCAAAGCTTATGGCCTTATGTCGAGATTGACAGGCGATAAGAACGATAAACTTGCTACCGACAATATAATAGACTTGCTGGACAAACATCATGGGACAGTAGTTGGAACTTTTACCGGAGACGAGTGTCTAGCTGGAAAAAGTCCAACTAGAGGAACAGAACTCTGCTCGGCAGTCGAGTATATGTATTCGCTCGAACACCTTGTTCAGATTTTTGGTGATGTGAAATATTCTGACAGGCTTGAGAAGATTGCATTCAATTCCCTGCCGGCATTTTTTACCCGTGACATGTGGGCTCACCAATACGATCAGCAAGTTAACCAAATCGAATGCTGTATCAATAAAGCAATGCCGTGGAATACCAACGACCCTGATGCAAATATTTATGGCCTAGAGCCTCATTTCGGCTGCTGCACATCAAACTTCCATCAAGGATGGCCAAAGTTTGTCGCCTCCCTTTGGATGAAAACTCAGGATAATGGCATTGCTGTAACAGCATTTGCTCCTTCTGAACTCAGTACTGATATAAACGGCATTAAAACAAAAATCAGACTGATAACTGATTATCCTTTCAAAAATAAACTCAAATTCGTTATCGAATCAGAAAAGGAAGCTAGCTTCCCTTTATATGTCAGAATTCCTGAATGGTGCAAAGTGGCTGAATTAACGATAGATGAAAAGACATGCAAAGTCACAGATAGCGGAACTTATTACAAACTTGATATTAATTCTCAAACCCCGACTGAGATTGAAGTCAGACTTAATATGGACATTGAAATTGAGCACAGATATAATAATGCCGTTACATTGAAGAGAGGTCCGCTTGTCTATTCTTTGAAGGTAGAGGAAGAAAGAAAAGTTGTAAATCAGGATAAACTTTACAGAGAGTTTCCTCACTGTGACTATGAAATTTACCCGGAATCCTCATGGAATTATGCTTTGAATATAAATTCTGAAATAGAATATAGCGAAAAGTGTCTTGATGAGGAAATTCCATTCAGCTTTACTAATTATCCTTCATCGCTTAAGATAAAAGCCAAGCAAATCCCAGAATGGAATAAGAATATTTGTATCGCAGGAGATGCTCCCATTAGTCCTGTTCAGGTTTTTTTACCTGAAACAACTATAGAATTAATGCCTTTTGGCTGTACTCATCTGAGGATTACTGAATTTCCTTATTACTTTTAGCGCTGGACTTTTATTTGCCTTCTTTAATCGTAAAATAAATTATTTAAGCTATATTCTGGAATTTATTTCTAATTAAACAAATAAGTAAGGAGATCTAATGAAAAAGAGAATGCTTTTTATAGCCGGTAATTGGAAGATGAATAAAACCGCCAGCGAAGCTGAAAAACTACTTGTTGAACTTAAAGCAAAGCTTGCATCGTTTGAGGGTAAACTCAACATAGCTGTATGCCCAGCATTTACAGCTCTTGAAACTTCATCAAAAGTATTAAAGGGTTCAAATATAGCAATTGGCTCTCAGGATATTTCAGCAAAAGACAGTGGAGCATACACTGGCGAAGTTTCTGCTAAGATGTTGCTCGATATCGGCGTGCAATACGCAATAGTTGGACACAGCGAAAGAAGACAGTATCATGCCGAAACTGATGCGTTGATTAATGCAAAAGCTAAGAAAGCTCTTTCTTCAGGCGTCCTCCCAATTGTCTGCATAGGTGAAACTCTTGAAGAACGCGAGTCGGGAAGAATGAATAGTGTAATCACTACTCAGACAAAAGGTTCACTTTCAGGTCTGACTGCGGAAGAAATAGTTAAGACTACAATTGCGTACGAACCTGTCTGGGCTATCGGGACAGGCAAAACAGCCAGCCCTGCTCAAGCTCAGGAAGTTCATGCGCTAATAAGAAAACTTTTAACTGACGCCTACGGTACTGAAGTAGCAGAAAAAGTGATAATTCAATACGGCGGATCAGTTAAGCCTGATAATAGTAATGAGCTTATGAATCAGAAAGATATAGATGGAGCTTTGGTTGGAGGCGCAAGCCTTGAAGTAGAAGTTTTCTATAATCTCATAGCAAACGCTGTTAAGTAAGGAGACTTTTTTAGTAATTATTATGGGAATTATTATCACAATTTTAACTGTATTTGATGTATTGGTAGCCATTTTGATTATTGCTTTGGTTTTGGTACAGCAGTCAAAAAAAGGCGGCGGTTTGGGGACAACTTTCGGTGGCGGCGGATCGGACTCTTTGTTTGGCGCTCATGCTAGTTCTCATCTAAGCAAACTTACAGTTGTTTTTGCAACAATATTTTTGGTAGTAACTTTGGCTTTAGCCGTCATTTCCGGTAGGGGTATTGTAAGGCAGAATGATTCGTCATTGAATAATCTCCTTGCTCAGCAGACGACATCATCGAATGCTCTCCCCTTGGTTAACGCTTCTGCTAATGTTCTAATACCAACTGCCGATACTTCGGTTAAGAAATAGTTTTTTGTAAAAAACAAATCGTTGTTTGTAATTTATTAATTTTGCAATATCCTAAGAATTCTTAGTCTCTTAGGAATATACATGTTTTGGAGGTCATTATGGCACATAAAAAAGGTCAATCAAGTAGTAGGAACGGTCGTGATAGCAAACCTAAGTTCTTAGGTGTAAAAGCTTACGGTGGCGAATTAATTCCTGCAGGTAGTATAATAATTCGTCAACGCGGAACAAAATTTCACCCTGGAAAAAATGTTGGTTGCGGTCGTGATTTTACTCTATTTGCGCTTAAAGACGGCGTAGTTGAGTTTAATAAAAGACAAAGAAAAGTTAGCATCATTGAACAGGTTTAATAGTTTTTTGTAAATATCACGCGAAAAAGAGCCCGGCGTTTGCTGGGTTTTTTTGTTTTAGGAGAGTTTTATGTTTGTAGATAAAGTAAGAATAACTGTGAGAGCCGGCGACGGCGGCAATGGCTGCACAAGCTTCAGAAGAGAAAAATATATACCCTACGGCGGACCTAACGGCGGCGACGGCGGTAATGGCGGAAGCGTTATAATGATTGCAGAAACCAATGAGCAGACGCTTGTTGACTTTGTGTATCAGACTAACTATGCGGCCGAAAGAGGCGAGAATGGTAAGGGTAAAGATCAATATGGGAAGTGCGGGAAAGACATTTTTTTGAAAGTTCCTCCAGGAACAATTGTCAAAGATCTGGATGACGAAAAGAAAATTGTCTGTGATATTGAGGAAACAGGTAAAAAGTTTGTTTTAGCTCAAGGCGGGAGAGGCGGAAGAGGTAACATCCATTTTGCTTCAAGCACAAATAGAGCTCCTCGAAGAAGTGACCCTGGCACGAAAGGCGAAGTAAGGCATTTTGAACTAGAACTTAAAACAATAGCAGATATAGGACTAGTAGGATTTCCAAATGCCGGTAAATCAACTTTACTAGGGGCCGTTTCCGCGGCAAAACCAAAAGTGGCGGCATATCCATTTACAACTCTACATCCGATACTTGGCACCGTAGATTTTGATGATTTTACCAGACTTTCCATCGCTGACATTCCAGGTCTCATAGATGGAGCTCATAACAATGTTGGACTTGGTCACAGTTTTCTGAAGCATATCGAAAGGACTAAACTTCTATTGTATGTAATAGATATGTCCGGACAGGAAGGGATGGATCCTCTTGAGAATTACAATTCTCTAAAGAATGAACTTGAATTGTATATGAAGGGTTTGTCTTTGAGACCTTCTTTGATTGCGGCAAACAAGATGGATTTGTTTGACTCCAAAGAGAATTTGGAAAGATTCAAAGAGGAAGTTTACGACACACAGATTGTTCCTATCAGCGCATCTTTGAAGGTAAATACAGATGAATTACTTCAAATTCTTAAATTGAAAGTTGGAAGAGCCAGAGGTAAATAAGTCTAATTCTGAGATTTTTTGTACAAGTCTGAGAATTCGATAAAGGCTTTTTGATATCTGCCTGAATCTTCAGATGAGAAATTTTTTATTGTCTTTTCTCTGTTTCTGATAATTACAGGTGTTGCTAATTTAATCAGCTCTGTTGTAGTACGAATGATATTTAGTTCGCTATCTGTGAAAATTCGATCGGCAGATTTGAATTGGTCTGAAATCTCATTGCCTATAAAACTGCTTAGGTGTTCTTCTTCTTTAGAAAGCATTATTTCATGAGTTACTAAAGAACTAGCCGCCTGTATTGTGTCTCTCAAAAGAAGCAAATATTGAAAAAATGGGTCTTTTTTTCCTCTAATTTCAGGAGAATTGCTCAATTCCTTTCTAGCTGAAATGGTTATTTCTAATAGTGTTAAAACAGATTTGTAGATAAAGCTTCTTGCTTCATGATTACCGGAGAAAGTATTGGCGTAAAATGTAGCTACAGCCTGATCATAAGCAGCATTTTGTCTGGCTGTTATTGTAGGTACATTCATGATAGTAAGGAAATTTATACTTTCCTTGTGAATAGTTTTTTTGCTTCCCAGTGAAAATAACATAAGCCGAGTTAGTAAATAGGTTGGTCAAATTATTAAACAATGATAACTAAAGAAAAGTAGCTTTCAAACCCAATTATGCTTTAATCTGCTCATTTAATTGAATAAGAATCATTGCAGATTGCTTCAGATGTTATATGATTGAAGTATAATTCAACTATGTTTTTTCTCTAAAACTTTACTAAAAGGAGATTCTCTATGCAAGTTCCACTCTTAGACCTTAAAGCTCAATTTAGACCAATGAAAGAAGAAATAATGAAAGCTATCGAGGAAGTCTGTGATGCGCAATATTTTATTTTAGGCAAAAAAGTTGAAGATTTTGAAGCAAGTATTGCCAAATATTGCCAGACTCAATACGCTGTCGGTGTTTCTTCAGGTTCTGATGCGCTACTGGTTGCTCTAATGGTTGAAGGAATTGGAGCAGGGGATGAAGTTATAACAACGCCATTTAGCTTTTTTGCTACCGTTGGAGCAATAGCCAGAGTCGGGGCAAAACCTGTTTTCGTTGAAATAAATGAAGATGATTTTAATATCAATCCAGATCTTATTGAAGCTAAGATAACTAAAAAAACTAAAGCAATAATACCTGTTCACCTTTACGGTCAGACGGCTGATATGGACAAGATTATGGCGATTGCAAAGAAACATAATCTGATTGTTATAGAAGACGGAGCTCAGGCTATTGGTTCGGAATATAAAAATAAACGCGCAGGTACTTTTGGCGATTATGGATGTTTTTCTTTCTTTCCGAGCAAAAACCTTGGAGGTTTTGGCGACGGAGGAGTGGTAACAACTAATTCCAAAGAAAAGTATGAACTGCTGAAGAGTTTCCGTAATCATGGATCAAGTCCGCAGAATAAGTATATATACAATCATGTTGGCGGTAATTTCAGACTAGATGCTCTTCAGGCAGTTATTCTTCAGGTTAAATTAAAGTATCTAGATGCTTGGAGTGCAGCCAGACAGAGCAATGCCGATGATTATCGCAAACTCTTTGCTCAGTCCAAAGTTGCCGATAAAATAATTACGCCAGTCAATGTGAAGAGCGCCACAAGACATATTTACAACCAGTTCTGTCTTATTGTTAAGGGTGGCAAACGCGATGCTTTGAAGGCAGGGCTTATAAAGGCTGAAATAGGTACTGACATTTATTATCCGGTACCGCTTCACATCCAGGAATGTTTTAAATACCTTGGCGGTAAAAAAGGTGATTTCCCTATCAGTGAAAGAGTAGCAGACAGCATTATTGCTATTCCGATTTATCCTGAAACAACTTCTGAACAAAGAAAATATGTTGTTTCAACAATAGAAAAAGTTCTTTCTGAATAACTAAGGAAATAAATGAATACAGGCCACATGAAAACCCAGTCCTATTACAGGCTACTGGGTTACGCTAAACCATATTCTCTGATTCTAACTATTGGTATTATTGCAGGTATAATGACCGGAGGTTTTTTCGGAGCAAGTTTCTTTTGGCTGAAAGGTTTTATACAGCCTTTTGAAAAAGTTCCTCAACTAGCTGGAATTCATGCTCCTGTAGTACCTGAACAACAAGCTTCGTCTTTGCCTAAACCTGCTGATGGGGTCAATAAGGATCTTAAGGGAACTGCCGCTCAATTAGATTCAATATTAGCCATTGCCGCACAGTTTGGAATAAAAACCCAGGATGCTCACGGACGCATGACTTTCATAGGATTATGTCTCTTTGTGGGATCTTTTATGATGGTATGGTTTTTAAAAAACTTGGCCGACTATGTAAACAGCTATTGTATGAGGTGGGTCGGAACCAAGGTGGTTACTGATATGCGAAATGAGGTTTTTACTAAACTTCTTGATCAATCTTTAGTTTTTTACGGTAAAGCAGATGTTGGTCAACTTATTAGCAGATGCGTAGAAGATACAGGGCAAATTCAGTCGGCAGTGTCTAATAGTATTGGTGACCTGACCAGTTGCCCGTTCCAAGTTCTTAGTTGTGTAGGGTTCATTATCTTTGTAAGCCTTACAAATGATAATATTGCTCTTCTGGTAATAATGGCGTTAGGCGGATGCGGTGTCATGCTTCCTATAGTCCTTGTGGGCAAAAAAGTCAGGAAAGTTTATAAAAAAGCTTTTCAGAGAATAGCTGAAGTTATGTCTAGAATGCATGAAGTGTTTACAGGGATAATACTGGTAAAAGCTTATCATACTGAGAAGTTCGAGCTTAATAATTTTAAGAAAGTCAATAATTCATATTTAAGATCTCTTATTAAAGCAATGAAAGCAGAGCTTCTTATGAGCCCTTTGACTGAGTTTTTAGGAGTTACTGCTGTAGCGGCGTTTTTTGTATATAGCTATATGAGCAGTCTCTTACTAAGCGATATAATTATTCTTATAGTTCCTGCGCTTCTTGCGTATCAGCCATTGAGAGCTCTCGCCAAAGTTAATTCCAATATCCAGAAATGTATGGCGGCCGCCGACAGATATTTTGACCTGATAGACACCAATACCAAGATTGAAGAAATCCTTAATCCAAAGAGAATCACAGAATTTAAAAATGAAGTCAAGTTTGAAAATGTTTCATTTTTCTATGATGAAGGAAGGCCTATTATAGAGAACATCAATTTCTCTTTAGGTAAGGGAAAGATGGTTGCTGTAGTCGGAGAAACAGGTTCGGGAAAGACGACAATAGCTAATCTTATAGCAAGGTTCTATGATGTTTCTTCAGGCAAGGTTACAATTGACGGAATAGATATCAGAGAACTTAAGATAAGCGACATAAGGGATTTGGTAGGAATTGTCACTCAGAACACAATCCTTTTTAATGACACAATTGCCAGCAACATTGCTTACGGAAATCCAGAGACACCTAGAGAAGAGATTATCAGCGCAGCCGAAAAGGCCAATGCACACGGTTTTATAATTGGAGGGAATCATGAACACGGGTATGATACGATAGTTGGCGAAAAAGGCTTTAAATTAAGCGGCGGAGAAAAACAGAGAATTGCCATAGCTAGAGCGATCCTGAAAAATCCCCCGATCCTGATTTTGGATGAAGCTACAAGCGCATTGGATACAGTAACAGAAAAACTCGTTCAGGACGCACTAGTTACTCTGATGTCAAGCAGGACAGTTTTTGCCATAGCTCACAGATTAAGCACTATAAAAAATGCCGATCTTATTCTTGTACTTGAAAAAGGCAGGATTGTAGAGTCGGGCTCTCATGATGAACTCCTAGCAAAACACGATGGAAGATATAAATATTTCCATGAAATCCAATTCTCTAAAAACTAAAAAATTTACAAACAAACCAGAATGAAAATACAAAAATCGCTCTTCTTTTTTATCTTATTTGGTTTCATAAGTATGGTCATAAATCCTATCGTTTCCAATGCGGCTGAACTTCAAATTGCCGTCATAGATATGGAGAAAGTTTTTACCGAGTATTATAAAACAAAGATAGAAGATGCAAAGATAAAGAAACAAACTGATGTTTTTAAGCAATATCTAGGATCTTTGAACGATGCCAGAGAAAAGATTCAGGTCGCCTATATTGAGTTACGGGACTCTTCTCAGAATATCGCCATAAGCGATGCAGAAAGAGAGAGCAAAAGAGTCGAATCTCTTGATAAATACAGAGAACTTCAAGCTAAGGATACGGAAATTCAGCAATACAATCAGCAGAAGAGACGCTTTATGATTGAAGAGTACGAGAAAATCAGGAAAAACCTGGTAGATGAAATCAAAAAGGTCATCCAGAGCAGAGCCAAGAGAGAAGGATTTAGTCTGGTTCTGGATTATTCAGGCAATACCCAGAATAATATGCCGTCAGTTATTTATTTTAGTCCGAGTATGGATATAACAGCTCAGATTATAAAAGAGATTAATCTTGGGGAAGAAGCTACAGCGGCCGCCTTAAATGAAGCTAATTCTAATAATTAAAGGAAAACCTATATGAAAACTATCACCGTTTCAGAACTTGCAAAGACTTTAAATTCAGAATTTACGGGCAATGGAGATTTTCTTATAGAGGGTTTCAATTCTCTTAATGATGCTAAAGAAACTGAAGCTTCGTTTCTGGCGGCTGAGAAATTCAAGGCCATGCTTGAGAAGTCTCAATCTAAAGTGATTCTTGTTCCCAAAGGTTATAAGGAGCATTTACCTGAAGGGAAAATTTATATTCATTGCGAAAACCCAAATATGGCTTTCATTAAAGTCGTTAAATTATTTGCGCCTCCTCCGCCGGAATATAAGGCAGGAATTCATCCTACGGCTGTTATTGCTGATGGAGTAACTATCCCCCCATCTTGCCATATCGGGCCTTTTGTCGTTATTGAAAAGGGAGTAGTTTTGGGTGAAAACACCAAAGTTCTATCAGGTTGCTTCATAGGAGAGCAAACAAAGATCGGAAAGAATTGTTTCATATATTCGAACTGTGTAATCAGAGAAAGAATACTAATTGGGAATAATGTAATCATTCATCCCGGCGTCTGTATCGGAAGTGATGGTTTCGGATATGAAGCAGGCCCTTTTGGCATCGTTAAAATTCCTCAGGTAGGTATTGTTAAAATTGAAGATGATGTAGAAATAGGAGCTAATTGCGCAATAGATAGAGCAAGATTTGGAATGACATGGATTAAAACTGGCGTAAAAATAGACAATTTAGTTCAAATAGCCCATAATGCTGTAATAGGCGAATTTTCCTTGCTTATAGCCCAGTGCGGTATCGCCGGCAGTTCAAAATTAGGGCAGGGCGTTATAGTTGCCGGACAAGTAGGTGTAAGCCACGGTCTAAAAATCGGAGACGGCGCTAAGCTAGGCGGACAGGCCGGTGTAACTCATGATGTTCCTGCAGGAATGGCTTATATGGGAACTTTGGCAGAACCTGCCAGAGATTTTATGGAAAGAATGGTACTTCCGAAAACTGTCAGGAAACTCAAAGACAGAGTAGTTAAACTTGAAGAAACTATTAAACTTCTTCAGGAAGAGCTTTCCAAATCAAAGAAGTAAGTCTTCTAATCTACAATCGTTGCCGACAAAAATTCAGCTTGTTGAGTTATGGGGTTTATAAGTCTTCTTTCTGAGAATGTATTCAACAAAATTGCCGCAGGCGAAGTTGTCGAGAGACCTTCTTCAGTAGTTAAAGAGCTAATAGAAAACTCCATTGATGCCGGCGCTACTTCTCTACGAATATCCATAGAAAAGTCAGGAATGAAAAGCATTTGCATTCTTGACAATGGCTCAGGAATGGATGCTGATGATGCTCTCTTGTGTTTCGAACCTCATGCCACCAGCAAAATCAGAACAGAGAGCGACATCTTTAATATCTCGACTATGGGATTCAGGGGAGAGGCCATGCCGAGCATCGCTTCTGTTTCCAAAGTAAAACTCAGAACAAGAAGGCATGATGCAATCGAAGGTCTTGAGGTCATAATCAATGGCGGTAAATTCACTTCCGAGTCTCCTTGTGGTTGCGCCTGCGGAACAGAAATAACTATTTCAGATCTTTTCTATAATGTTCCGGCGAGAAAGAAATTCTTAAAGGGTGAAATAACAGAAGAAAAACACATATTTGAGACAGTTCTGCTCCTGGCTTTGGCACACAGCGAAATATCTTTTGAACTAAAATCAGATGGCAAAACTATATTTACTTCTTCGTCTGATAAAAGTTTGCTTCCACGGCTCTCTCTGCTTCTTGGAAAGGAAGTTGCCGAAAATTCTTTCCCTTTAAATTACGAAGAAAACAACTATAAAATATCGGGTTTCATTTCAAAACCGTCAATTACCAGAAGCTCCAGAAGAGAACAACGGTTCTTCGTAAACGGCAGACCTATCCGATCAATTATGCTTTACTCGGCAGTAAGAGAAGCTTACGGTTCTTTAATTATGCATGGCTCATTTCCGTCTGTTACTATCTTTTTAGACCTTTCAGCATCAGATATAGATGTGAATGTCCATCCTGCCAAACTCGAAGTCAGGTTCAAACATGAAAGACTTATTTCTGAACTAGTAATCAAGGCAATAAGGCAAGTTCTTTATCCTGCTATAACTCCATTACCGTCTGTTTCTATTTCCAAAGTGCCTATCAGCGCGGTATTTGATTCGTCAAAAGTTGAATACGCAATAAAAGATAAGACTGAAGAATCCTTATTGCCTGTTCATCAACATACTGAAACTATTTCATCTGAGGGAAAAACCATTCAGACATCTTCCGTTAAGAATACTTCTTTGACCCTTCCCGGTTGTGGTTATCTGAAAGTAATAGATATTCTAAACAAGACTTATATTCTAGCCGTTTCAGACATTGGGTTAGTCGTCATAGACCAGCATGCAGCCCATGAGAGAATAATTTTTGAACGCTTGCTAAAGGATTTCTCAAAATCAAAACTTCAGCAGGAACTTCTCATCCCGGTAACACTTGATTTATCCAGAATGGAACTCCAACTTCTTAGAAAACACACCAATGCTTTCAGTAATATAGGCTTCGGAATTGATTTCTTCAGCGAAAATACTGTGATGATACATTGCGTCCCTTCTTCGATTAAAACAGAGAATATTTCAGGTTTGATTTCTAACCTTCTTGATTCCCTCATAGAGCAAAATTCTTCAGGTAATAAGGTTGATGAAACTGTAGTTGCCAAAGTTGCCTGCACTTTGGCTGTAAAAGCTAACGATGAACTTTCTATTCTTGAAGCAAATAAACTTATTTCAGACTTATCTAAGTGTGATTTACCTTTCAATTGTCCACATGGCAGACCTACTGTTATAAATATATCCATCAAAGAACTTGAAAAGCGATTCGGCAGAGTCCTTTAATCCAATTCTTTAAGTTAATTCTATGCTTACGCTATATAAG
>JBAXXY010000090.1:0-11666 GCA_037127655.1 Lentisphaerota bacterium | reverse complement strand
GAATTATGCTTACTTTAATTTATATAAAACAGCAAAAGGGGGGTATAAGGGATGAAAAAAATTAAAATATTCTTGGCCGTAGTTTTTGGTTTTGCCGCGCTAGCAGCAGTGGCCGGACCTAAGTATAATGTAACATTTTATAATAACTCGGACAAAGTAGTAAATATCAGTCCGGCTGAGAACGGCGACTGGTTTCCTGGTGATTTTGGCAAAAATTGGACTATTCCACCTAACAAACACATAACTATTTATACTGAATCAAAAGCCCTGAAAGACGGTTCAGTCGGAGTGGATCTTTCTACTGATAGCGGTAAATTTTCTCATGTTGCTATCTGGATAAACAAACACAGTCCTCGTCCGGTAAACTGCAATGTTAGTCAATCAAGCCCAATGAACAAAGAATGGATTGGCACCTCGAATCCTAAAGTAACTACGACTATGTCCACTGATATTGAGGGATCTACTGGAGGTATTGTTACTGCTAATGTTTACATTCCTAAAGACGCATTTTAAGCTCAAATGATTTTATAAAAACCAAACAACCCCAATAAATTAAAAAAAGGAAGGGATTTTATGAAAGGAAGAGGATTATTAACTCTTGGAGCATTCCTTGTCAGCTCAATGTTGCTGGCTGAAGGTGTTTCGGTAAACACAATGACACTTCAAACAATTGCTCCCAAAGACATTTACTTCACAGGTAAGGTCATGTCAACCGAAGGCGGAAATCTTGCTTTTGCTGTTGATAGAGGCGTTATTGACAAAACCAAGAAAGTCGGAGATGTAGTATTTCCAAATATTTACAATGATGACGGTACTATTGCTAGAAAAGGTTCCGTAGTAGGCAAAATTATAAACTTCAGACAAATTGCTGCTTACGCCGCAGCTCAGGACACATATGATCGCGAAGTTAAATCTGGAAAGGCTTTTAGTTCATTGTTACTTGAACAAGATAAAAATAAAGCATTAAGCGCAAAAGCTGATTTAGATGCGACTGAGTGCATAGCTCCTTATACTGGTGTTGTTACCAATATCCAGAGAGGTCCAGGAATGGGCGTGGGTGGTGCAGGCGACGACTTTGCCACTATCGCCAGAATGGATCCAATGATTGTGAAAATTCCTTTTGCCAGTGAAATAGTTAATCTTATCGGCAAAGACAATGTAATAAAAGTATATCCGCTCGGACAGGATAAACCAGTTGCCGCTTGGATTGAATTGAATCCGGCTGATCAGTTCTCAGTTTATGCTTTCGTAGAAAATGAAATAATTCCTGACTTGACATGGCTTACTCCTGAACAGATAGCTTTGCCTAAAGTTTATGGCTTGTTTCCAGTAAGACATTTCTATGATGAACAGTATCTTACAAAAATTCAGATAGAGAAGGATTCTGTAGTCGATAATTTGACTCCTGAACAGCAAAGTACTATTGCGGTTCCTGCAGTTGCTATTTTCTCAGATAAGGACGGCGATTTCGTTTACAGAGCTAAAGGACAAAAAGCATTCTCTCTTGATAAAGGCGTTTCCATTGACTTCAATATCGAGAAAGTACCTGTTAAGAAAGGTACTCTCATGAGAGAGTTTAACTATGGGACAGGCGCCGCTCTTAATATTGTCAGCCTTGCTGATGCTGGTACTTTAACAGCTGATGATGTTCTTTGCGTTTACCTCGATAAAGGTTTGAAGAATGGCGATCATGTTGCTTATGCTAGAACAAAATGGCTATTTCTCCCAGGAGATCAGGTTCCAGTTCAGATACCTGATATAGTTCAACCTGGATTCTTCGTGCCTACCTCTGTAATTATTCATGCTTCGGAAAGTGGTAACTTTGTATATGTAGTTGACAGTGGAAAAGCAAAGATTGTAAGGGTTCAGATAGATGGTCGTGCTTGGGGCGCCTATTCAATAACAGGTGATGGCATCAAGGAAGGCACTAAGCTTGTAGTATTTGACGACAAGAGCATCCTTGATAATATCTATGATGGCGCCGCTGTAACAGAAAAAGGCAGTGTTCCTCCTCCAAAGCTTTTGGAGAAAAAACGCGTACTTCCTCTTACACCGGTAGAACAATTCGCTCCATACAGTTTCTTTAACTAATCTCTGATTATTAAGCGGGGCGCAATGCCCCGCTTTTTTTATCCTTTAATCTTATTTTACCTGGCATCTTGCCTATACTTTCTGGATATTATTAGCGTGGAATAGGGTTTATTGTGTAGAACCTCACCTGCGCGCCAGTAGATTTTTCGATGTTTATCAACTCATCTTTAGTCAAGCTGATGTTATTAGCTATGAAGGTCATATGACTGCCAGAAAACTTGTTCTCTCTAAACCAGAGGTTCAATAAAATAATATTACGAAATTCAGATCCAAAATTAATAGGTTTTTTACCGTCGGTTAAAAGTGAAATAAATAAACAATTGCCAATGGTCTTTAAATCTGAATCGTTTATATGTTTGAGCTCATAGAGTTCTGCGAAACATCCTATTTCTGAAGACAAGTCCATGATTTTAGGGGCTGTTTTAAAAGTTAATATCTGGTTAGTGGTATTTCTATTAAATGGATCGATGCCATTAAATAAAGCAGAATAGGTGTCTTGCTTGGTCTTCTTGTTTGGTACTCCTTCAACAAGGTTGACAAGGAGTAATTTTTCTTCTCTAGGAGTCCTTTCTTTTTCTAAGGCAAAAATAGTTGGTGCACTGAACATTACTGGATATCCTGAAGTAGCAGGCAGACAAACATAGGTGTTGCGGGGCATATTTGTGTAAGCCATCTCTACAGCTGTGGTCCAGTCAGGCGAAATCCATCTAAAGCGATCTAATTCAACTTTATTAAATAGGAAAATTCCAGCACAGATAAAAATAACCATTTGGGCGCAGATAAGAATTCTGCTTTTCAGCAGGTATCGCAAAATGCTGGCTATTCCGATTGATGCAAAAATAGATAATATTGGGATAAGTGGGAGATAAACTCTTATAGGCCCTTGTTTAAAAAGAATGGCGCCTGCAAATGGAAATATAATGAAGAATATGTAGGATATAAAAATTCCCCTGTTATTCTTGCCTATCCATGAAAATAATGAGAATAAAAGAACAGGCAATGATACGAGTGTCAGAAGAGTGGAATAGCTAAAAGCAAAGAGCTCTCCAATTGAAGTTACGCTTGTTCCGTTGCTCTGCCCGGCTTTGAACTGGTCATAGTTAATTCCAAACCAAGTAATACAGAAAACAAAAAGCACTGTGTATGAAATTAAAACAGGCCAGTTTTCATTAATAAAATTTTTGATAAGTGATTTGGCTTCAGTTCCTTTAATTGTCTTTAATAAAAGGAAAATAAGATGGCTAGATATTATAGGGAATAAAAAAAGAATAGATGTTGGGATTGTCAATATTGAGGCTATTCCTGTCAATAATATTATACTCGCTATCAAATTTGGACTCGGCTTTTTCCTCTCAAGCGAAACAATCAAAACAGCTGTCATAAGGATAAGCAGAGTTTGAAGTTCGTATCCACGACCCGTTTCTGAATAGTAAATAAGCCCCGAATTCAAGGCGCATAATAGCATTGATAGCAAGGCAGCAAACTTATTTCTGGAAATGAGAAAAGTTAAGGCAGGTGCCAGAATAAGGATAAAAATTCCTGAAATAAGAGCAGGAATTCTTAATACTGCGGTTTCTGCTCCAAAGAGTGAGATTGAATATTTTATTAGCAGGGAGTTTATCGGATGATTATTCGGAGTGGATAAATTGGTAAATATTTCGCTTAAAGACTTTAGGGAATAATGCAGGAGTGTCCATATCTCGTCGTATTCTAGATTCCTCCCAATCAACTTTATTCTGAGGTAAACGCCTAAAAGAAATATAATTGCAAACGCAATAAGGAGCAGGTGATATCTATTTTTGAGTTTAGATGAATCTAGGGTCATGGCGCGTTAAGCTGGTTGATAATTTCAGGCGGGATGCGGTCAGGATGTGCGTCATAAGCTGGGTTATCAAGCAGGTAGTAGATGGTTCTTTTGTTTGGAGGCAGGTTTTTATACTTAAGTGATTCAATCATGTTGTTAAAGGATATTTCTGCATCCTGCTTCATTCCGAGAGTTCCCTGCACATAAGCAAGTCTATACCATGAACCTATTAGCAGGGGATAAATTACGACTTCTTTCAGGAGGTAAGGCAGAGATTCTTTGAGTCTTCCATCCTTAACTAAAGCAAGAGCCATAAAGCCATTGCTGTGTGCGTAGTTTTGCACGGACATATCTTTGAACATATCAAGGAAATACAAGGCTTTTTTGGTGTCGTTTAAATCCTGCAAACAGGTTGTAGCTCCTCTGTAAACATACTGGGGATCCTTTTCGTATGCTGTACCTTTTCCGAAGTACGAGACGGATTGCTGTTTATTGCCATCCACTTCACTGAATTCTCCTAATCTATTGTAGAAAGAACTCATTGTATCGAGATAGACAGTTCGCAATGTTATCAAAATAAGTATGACTCCCAATGCCTTAAGTGAATAGTCTATATACTTTGAAAATGATTCTGGCTGGTTTAATTTAGGTGTCTTCTTATTATTATTTTTAAGAGAAGTTTCTACTGCAGGCAAGGTTTGTTTTTTGAGAAGATCTCCCCAGAGAATGCCCACAAGGATGGCAGAGAAAAAAACAGTTGGCCACTCAAAGAAAATCAGATCCATCAAGCTATGTATAAAGAGCAAAATATATGAGAATAAGACTATTTTGGATATACTTGAAAGTCTGTAATATCGTATCAAACAGACGATTATTGGTAATGTCCAGAGAATTAACCATATAAACATCCCTGGTATTCCGTAAGATGCGGACATATAAAGTATAGAGTTATGAGGATGGTTAGAGCGGACTGCGTTGTCAGGTTTGGTAAAGTAATCTATTGGCCTGTAAAGTTGAAATTCGCTCTCGAATCTTGGAGCGCTTACACCCAGATAAGGATACTTTGAAATCAAATCTATGCATCCACGCCATAATGGACCTCTTACATCTCTGTCAAGTGTATTTGCAAGCTTAGTCTGAAGTAGTTTTTCATCCTTTTGAATGATTTCCACGCTCTGGGGTTTGATGGAGGTATCTTTATAAGAGTAGCGGGAAATGGCAAAAAACACGCCCAAGACTATTAGGATGATCAAGAGTAAAAACACTACTAGTTTCTTATGCTTCTCACGAATTTCAAGAAAGAAGGCGACTATCAATAGCAATGGAAAGAGAACCATGATTGTTCTGGTTCGGCAGATAATTATAAGATAGATTGACGCGGCAGTTGTTGCTAAAAAAACTACAGAAATAATGGTTTTTGAAGCAGATTGGCCGATTTTACCTGAGAGTTTCGAGTAAATATTTTTGGCAAAATATAGAGAAAAAGGAATGATTATAGCCAGGCATGCGGCGTGCCAGTTTCTATTTCCAGCGATACCTACTATCTCACTTGTTTGCAGGGCTGAATTAAATATATCAAAAAGCAAGAATATAAAGAAGTAAGTAGGGAGAACTTTTTTTAGCTCTTCATTATAGAGAAAGGCAAAGAACGGAATGGTAATCCATATTATAGAATAGAAGAACTCACTCAGATTTATCGTGCTGAACATGAAAAGCTGAATTGTCGGGACTGCAAGAAAGATTAAACTCAAAACGATGTATAGTTTACCTTCTTTCAGGGCATTCTTTATCCTTGCAGAGCTTAGAAATATTAAAGCCAAGCTTAATGCAGAAAGCGAAGGAAGCGTAAAAAGGTATTGAACAGTTTTGTAGTATGTGAAAGGGTAAGCAAAGAAAAGCGGAAAAACCAAAGCTCCGCAGACAAGAACAATTACAGCTGGTATCATAATAATATATTAGTTAAATGGTTCTAAGAATTTCAGCATCATTAACTTCAGGGAATTGCATTGAGTCATTCCAGACAAGGTATCTTATCGGTTCAGACGAGTTCAATCCAAGCACAAAATATTCTCCAGTCGAGTTTATGGCATGGATTGTTACTTCATCAATATATCCAGTCTTGAGGTCAGCCAAGTCTCTTGCGGCTTCATAAACCGCGTCTTTTACGGAGTAACCCATTTTAAGATATAGAACTACGCTTCTTGCTGTACCGGCTCTAATTGTCATTTCACCGGTATGAGTGCAGGCGCAGGCGCCGTAACGGCTGTCGGCGTAACTTCCTGCTCCGATAATTGGGCTGTCGCCGAGTCGGCCGGGATATTTCCACGCCCAGCCCGAAGTGCTTGTGGCTGATGAAATTCTTTCTTTATGATCCATGCTCAGATAAACTGTAGTATCAAATATTTTTTCAGGATCTCTGGCAGTTACCTTCAGGTCGAGAAGGTTTATATTAGGAAAAAGTTTTTTCTGTTCGGCTGAAAGAATATTATCCAGGTGCTTTTTCCATGTTTGTATTGAAGTGTCGGTTTCATTTTTATTTGGGATAGCTCCGATTTCTTTGGCAAACCTCTCAGCTCCTTCTCCAATGAGAACTTCATGGTCAATTCGGAGCATAACTTCATAGGCTACTTCCACTGGATGTTTATATCCTCTTATAGCGCCTACAGCTCCGGTTCTCCTTGTATTACCGTCCATTACGGAAGCGTCGAGTTGTAATTCTCCCAATATATTTGGCCAGCCGGATTGACCGACCGTGTGAATATTAAGGTCTTCTTCGACAAGCTTAATGCCTTCAATAATTGCTCTAAGCCCATTTACCTTTGCTTTAAGCAATTCTGCGGCTTTAGGAACTCCGCATCTTCCTTCATAGTTAGCTATTAACAGCATAATATTTTTTCCTTAACGCTTAAAGTATTTTTTTAATGCAAGAAGTATAATGCACGCGATTACGACACCTATACAAACTCTAAAATAACCACTTTCAAATATTTTTAACTGAGCAGTAACAGATAAACTTTCTGTACCTTGAAACCCGATTGTTTTACCAACAAGAGCCGCAGTGTATCCTGCAAAGGCATTTATCATCCACCACAGTCCCATCATTACTCCTGTGAGATGCTTTGGAGCGTAACTTGTTACTAGAGCTAACCCGTTTGGAGATATGAATAATTCCCCAAAGACCAAAAATGCGTAACACAGCAAGACCCAGATAATTGATATTTTCCCAACCGATACATTCAACCAGATACCAACGAGCAACACTATAAAGGCAAGTGCTGCGGCAACTAATCCGTAAACAAATTTTTCCGCATAGTTCGGATTGCGCCCGATTCTAGCAAGATACATCCATATCCAGCCTATAATAGGAGCAAAGATAATCAGGAGAAGAGAATAAAAACCTCCAATCGATGAGGCAGGGAAGTTAAAACCGAATATGCTCCTGTCAACTACTCTGTCCACGAGCAGAGGGATAGAAGACATTACCTGATTGCTGAGCGTCCAGTATGTAAGAGAAAATAAAGACAATAGAAGAATGAACCCCACATTTCTTCGGTCGCCGCGATCTAGTTTTTTCCAGATTGTAAAAATGTAAACAATAAGAGCCAGCAAACACACTGTCATGACCAGTCCTGACTCAATCGGATTTGAGAGTACAAGCGCAAAGAACAATGAAATTAGAATCAATAGCGCATATATCCAGTAAACAAGCTTGATTCCACCATAAGTTTTATCCAGTTTTTCAGCTCTGAATTCTTTGCAGTTGTCAGGGTAGAGCTTATAACCCATTTTGAATACTACCAGTCCGATAAACATACCTATTGCAGCAAGACCGAAACCCAAGTGCCAGTTTACTTTCTGAGCAACAAATCCTACAATAAAAGGTGCGATGAAAGCTCCGATGTTTATTCCGAGATAGTAGATATTAAAGCCTTCTGAGCGCTTCTCTTCATCGTTGCCGTAAAGTTTGCCCACCATTACCGAAACATTAGGTTTAAGCAAGCCCGTACCGGTAGCTATCAAACCCAGTCCGAAATAAAAGAGATTGAAACTCATTGCCGATATAGCCAGAGAAATATGCCCTAAAAAGATAAAAATACCGCCTATAAATACGACCCTGTAAAAACCGAAAAGCCTGTCTGCAAGGTACCCAGCTATTGTTGTAGAAAGGTAAACATATGTGATGTAACTACCGGTGATTATTAATGCGGTGTTTTCAGGGATTCCAACTACTTTGGTGATGTAAAGGATTACTATTGCGTTTAATCCGTAAAAGCTGAATCTTTCCCACATTTCAGTGAAGAACAGTCTTTTCAATGCCTGTGGATGGTGGTTCAAATTTAACATTGTTTCCCCCTTTCTTTGTAGTTATGCGAATATACTAATATTAAAAATAGACAATACTTTATTGCTTGCAAATTGTTGAGGCATTTTCAATGCTGAAAACATCTGTTAAAATCTAGGTTTCCAGTGTATTATTACTTTGATATAGAAAAAACAAGTATTAAATCAGCTTAAGTATATGTCAAAAGGTTTTTTTATAACATTTGAAGGCCCGGAAGGTTCCGGCAAATCTACCCAGGTAAAAATGCTTTCCGAGCTTCTTGGCTCTAAAGGCATTGAATACATTCTAACAAGAGAACCGGGCGGAACTGATTTCGCAGAAAAGATACGCAGTATCCTCAAGGATACTTCCTTAAATAAAGTTTTGTCTTTAAAGACAGAAGCTCTTCTCTTTCAGTCGGCAAGGGCTCAACATGTTTTTGAAAAGATCAGGCCTGAATTGGAGAAAGGAAAAGTAGTAATCTGCGACAGATTTGCAGATTCTTCGACTGTTTATCAGGGAATGACAAGAGGTTTGGGTAAAGCAGAAATTGAAGCGTTTAATAAATTCTCTACAGATAGTTTGACGCCAGACCTTACGCTCTTACTTGATATAGATCCCAAAATTGGCTTATCCAGAGCTCATATCAGGGAGAATTGTTCGCAAGAGAAGGATAGATTCGAAGAACAGGATTTAACATTCCATATAAAAATCAGGGAATCTTTTCTTAAACTTGCCGCAGATAATTCAGATAGGTTTAGAGTTATTGATGCTTCACAGGAAGTTACAACCATTCACAACTGTATTGTAAAGATATTGAAAGATGAATTTAGACTATTTTGAAGAGAAATTTCCGCATATATTGAAGTCAATCAGTACTGCCAAACAAAATGGCAGGCTTGCGCATTCCTATATTATTTACAGTGATAATCCTGGATTGGGTAAATCATTGGCATCTGTAATGAGCAAGATAATTTCCTGTGAAAAGGAGGGGGTGGATTCACCCTGTAATATTTGCAGGAGTTGCATAGCTTTGGAAAAAGGAACCTATTCTGATTTTTATAAATTAGAACCTCTATCTAAATCAAGGCGAATATTGATTGGGGATGATGATGCAGAACAAAATACGATGAGGTGGTTTCAGTCAAAATTCTATTACTCATCGCTATCAGGTTCAGCTTCAAGGAAAATAGGAATCATTTTTGGAGCAGACAGAATTATGCCTCAGGCTCAGAATGCTTTCCTTAAAACTCTTGAAGAGCCTCCTTCCAATTCTTATTTTATTCTATGCACGGACAATCCGAAGGCTTTGCTCCCGACGGTTCTTTCCAGATGTCAGAAAATTTCTCTTCTTACCAATAAAGTCAGCTATGGTTTTAAATATTCTGAGGAGGTTTTTGCCTCATTAAGGAGAATTATTTCCTCTGAAAGAAATATTCCCAATGCTGTCAATGAGATTGATGAGATTTGCAGAATATTCTCCAGTATCAAAAGCGATTCTGAAAAGGAAGTTTCTGCCCAATGGGATGAAAAGGCCAAAAAGAGCGGAGAATCAGCGTCAGATATTAAAAAATATATTACTCCAGTCAAGGAAGCGGCTATTTCTTCAGAGTATATGCTAAGAAGAGAAGAAATCATTAATGCTGTAGTTACTTGGTTTTCACTGCTTTATCAATTAGCTTCAGGCATTGCTCATAGAAGTTTATCAAATCCCGAAATCATAGATGAAAATGTAATTTCACAGTCCAGTTTTGATCACGAGAAAGCTTTGTCATACTTGGAATATGCCGAAAATTTTTCCTGGGCGCTTAAGTTCAATATTGACGATACTTTGGCTGTACATGAATTTGTTATGAATGAATTTTTTAAAACCTAACAAGAGGTATTTATGATAAAATTAAAAGCTTTAACGACATATCTTAATGAAACATTGGATTTGAAGTCTGTTACCCATGACGCTTCAAATAACGGTCTTCAGATTCAAGGCGATAAGGATGTGGCCAGAGCCATATTCGGAGTTGATTTTTCAATGGAAATAGTCAACTACGCCATGGAACGCAAGGCTCAATTTATCTTCGTTCATCACGGTCAAAGCTGGGGAAGCAGTCTGAAGTATATTACAGGAAGCAATTACAACAGAATCAAACCTCTTATAGAAAACGGCATCTCTCTCTACGCCGTTCATCTTCCATTGGACAAGCACACTGAATACGGACATAACGTAATGATGGCAAAAATGATAAACTTACAAACTGTCCAGCCTTTTTTTGAGTATGAAGGCGTGAATATAGGGTTTAAAGGGAATTTGAATGGCGGGCTATCTTTTGATGAACTCAGCAGGAAGATTCGCAATGAACTCAATGGATTTATAAATAAAAACTCAAAGCCGTATTTATACAAATTAGATAATTTCGGTTCAAACGGCGCAGACAATTCATCAGGTAGAAAACTTGAAAAAATAGGCATTGTTTCCGGTGGAGGAGGGCATGATAGCGTTCTTAGCGCTATCTCGGAAGGTCTTGACTGTCTTATTACAGGAGAGTTTAATCATTCTTCATTCTTCTTTGCCAAAGAAGCAGGTTTATCTGTAATATCACCTGGGCACTATCTTACTGAAACACCCGGAGTTTTAAG
Organism: Lentisphaerota bacterium; assembly: GCA_037127655.1. Lineage (GTDB taxonomy): Bacteria > Verrucomicrobiota > Lentisphaeria > Victivallales > GWF2-38-69 > GWF2-38-69. Next base: position 816 of record JBAXXY010000090.1, on the reverse strand, counting down.
GATGATGCAGTTGGTAAGAAAACAGTTTGACGGTATAGAAGTTGAGTTTGCCGATATTCCGACAGGCTTATAAACCAGAGACAATGCCATTCCAGCAGAGAATAATTGCAATATATACTGCGGAAAGAGAAATATATGTGACTAATAGTTATCCCTACAGAGCTAACATTACCCTTTGAAGAGCTAACAGTTCTCCCGGAAGAGGTGATAGTTAACTCAGAAGAGCTGATAGGTATCTGTCCAGAGCAAACAAGTCATTGACTAATACCAAACAATGACATGTTTACTATAAACAAGGTAATATTTACTCCAAACAATGTCTTTGCTTCTATCAAGCATTCCCATATCCGCCGCATATAGTTACCTTTAAGCCATCAACAATGTTCTTTCAGCCGTATCGTGAGCATTATCCGCTCTCCATATAGCCTCATTAGACGCTAAAGGTTTCATAAAAATGTAGCACAGTCGTCCCGACAGTGTATTACTCAAGCGAGACGCCTAAACTACATTTTAATACGAGCCCAGACTGAGAACTCTGCGATCTGCTCACACATGAAAAAACATTAATAATCTCGCAGTTATCTTGTATTCTTCTATTGACTTTTGCCCCCCCCCCCTACGCTAAAATATAAATGCTTCCACTGATATCAATAATATAAACATAATAGGAGATTTTGATTATGAAAGGAGCAACAGTAAATAATTTAAGTAGCAACCAAAGGATACTTTACGCTTCATTAGCGACTATCATAGGGATTGCTCTTACCTGTACAGTCGGACCTGGATTACTAGCTGTTTTATGGACTCTTTTGAATC
>JBAXXY010000089.1:0-11691 GCA_037127655.1 Lentisphaerota bacterium | reverse complement strand
GCCATTAGCTGTTTCAGCAAGGAATTGGGCGGTCAGATTCATATTATGTTTATAAGTTAAGTTTGAGTTTAAGTTTTGCAGTCATTTTAGTTTTTTTCTTGGATATTGCCATAAAAAATGTTTTGATTAGTATTGCTAAATAAAACTACTCAAGTAAAATCGGAGAAGGCTTGTGTCATTGTGGCTTCATTTTATTAACAGCCTATAACTTCTATTTAGAAAAAAGATCAAATAACATATGAAAATTAAAGGGAGGAGTTCATGAAGAAATTAACAGTTTTTGGGGCATCAATACTAAGCGCGGCTCTATTATTTGGGGTCGAAGCGAAAGCGGAAAAAGCAAATATAAACATTTTTCAGTTTAAAGTCGAAATAGCAGACGCTTTTAATGATCTGGCAAATGAATACATGAAAGAGAACCCTGGTGTCCAGATCAATATAGAAACAGTTGGAGGAGGATCAGATTACGGAGCAGCATTAAGAGCTAAAATGGCTTCGGGAAACGAGCCAGAGATATTTAATGTAGGCGGACCTCAGGATGTTTCTGACTGGAAGGATAAATTAGCCGACCTCTCTGGTGTTCCGGTTATGAAAGATGCGTTTCCAGGAACTCTGTCAGGAGTAACCTTGGACGGGAAAGTTTACGGGATACCTTTCGATCAGGAAGGATACGGTTTTATGTACAATAAGGCAATATTCGAAAAAGCAGGAATTAACGCGGCGGATATAAATAGTTTTGATAAGCTCGAAGCAGCAGTTAAGATTCTTGATTCTAAAAAATCGGAACTGGGACTGAAAGCTGTATTTGCGGTTCCGGGCAAAGAAACCTGGGTATTGGGACTGCATTTCTCAAATGTAGGGTTGGCCAATGAGTTCGCAAATGTGTTCGATGCATACAATGCTAAGACTGTCGCTTTTAAATATTCCGATGGGATGAAAAAACTTTTTGACCTCCAGATTAAGTATGCAAAGAAACCTGTAAACTCTGTTGACTATTCTACTCAGGTCGAACAACTCTTTTCACTCGAAAAAGTCGCTATTATGCAACAGGGGAATTGGACGCTGGGCGCAATCAAAGGCGTTAATCCTGATCTTGCAACTAGAATCGCTTTCCTTCCTATGCCGATAGTTGGCGGGAAAGAAGACTGCATTCCTGTAGGTACTCCGATGTACTGGACAGTAAATGCTTCAAAAAACCAGAAAACTCAGGATGCCTCAAAAGCCTTTTTGAACTGGATGTATTCATCTGACAAAGGAAAGGATGCAATAGTCAACAAATTTGGTTTTATCCCTCCATTCAAAGGATACGATTCTGAAAGTCTTCAGCCTAAAGATCCATTAGCAAAGAGCATAATGGAATTTGTAAAAGCCGGGAAAACTATTTCATGGGTATTCATGGGATATCCTACAGGCTGGGGAATGGAAATTATCGGCGTGGACCTCCAGAACTACATCGACGGCAAGATTACCTGGGATAAGCTTGTTGCACACGACAAAAAATCTTGGGCAGACTCTAGAAAGTAATTAAAGTTCAGGCGAAATAACTATAATGAAATACAGCAAAAAATGGTATTGGCTTTTTGTTTCGCCGGTATTGTTGGCTTTTGCAATAACAGTAATAATTCCTCTGATATCGGGAATATGCTATTCTTTTACGGAATGGAACGGAAGAATGGATATTATTCCCGACTTTTCAGGGCTAAAAAATTACATGCTTGCAATTAAGGATCCAGGATTCAGGAATGCTTTCTGGTTCACTACTACATATACTGTCGCGTCAATTATTTTGGTTAATGCCATCGGATTTTCATTGGCTCTTCTGGTAACCAGAAAACTAAAGTTCTCCAATGCGATGAGAACTATATTTTTTATGCCTAACCTGATTGGAGGGCTTATTCTGGGATTCATCTGGCAGTTTATTTTTATAGGCGTTTTTGAGGCGATCGGAGACAACTATAACCTGCCTTTCTTTCAAGGATGGCTATCGAATGAAAGTACAGGTTTTTGGGGCTTAGTAATAATTTTAATCTGGCAGATGGCCGGGTATATGATGATTATCTACATAGCTGCCTTGCAGAATATCCCTAAAGAGCTCATTGAAGCGGCTCAGATAGATGGAGCAAGCGCCTGGAGGCGGACATTGCATATAACAATACCGATGGTTATGCCGGCTGTTACAATAAGTGTTTTTCTTACTCTGGCTAACTCTTTTAAACTTTTTGACCAGAACCTGGCGCTGACAAACGGCGGTCCGGGAAATTCTACAGAAATGTTAGCTCTTAACATTTACAAGACAGCCTTTACTTTTTCGAAATTCGGCGAAGCGCAGGCTAAGGCAGTCATATTTTTTATTATCGTAGCTATTATAACATTGGTGCAGGTGTTTTTTGCTAAAAGAAGAGAAGTGGAGATGTAATGAAAAAGAAAAATTTAACAAAAATAATTTTCTATATTGTCGGGGCTTTGGTTTCTTTGATTTACTTATCGCCGTTTTATATCCTGTTCGTCAATTCTTTTAAAACAAAAAGAGAAATCCTTGAAAATACTCTCGGCCTGCCGACGATATGGACTTTTGATAATTTTAAAATTGCTTCAGAAAAACTTTCATTTTTTTGCGATGATCAAACTTTAAGCATTATCGGTGCCTTCGGCTCTTCACTATTCAATTCTCTTGTAGTAACTATTGCGTCTGTAATCATAATAATTATTTTTACCTCTATGGCCGCATGGATGCTTGTTAGAATAAAGTCTAAAATAAGCACCTTCATATTTTTCATGCTTATTGCTGCCATGCTCATTCCATTTCAGGCTGTCATGCTTCCGCTTGTGGCGATCGCCGGAAAGCTGGATCTACAGAACAGAGGCGGACTGGTATTTATGTATCTGGGATTTTCCTCCAGTCTTTCGGTGTTTTTATATCACGGGTTTATAAAAGGTTTGCCGATTTCTATTGAAGAAGCGGCAATTGTGGATGGATGCTCTCCATGGCAAGTTTTCTGGAAGATTGTATTTCCTACTTTGAAACCTATCCATATCACTGTTGCGGCGCTTAATGTGATTGCTATCTGGAACGACTTCCTTCTTCCTCAGTTGATGATAAATGAGAAAGGTCTTCAGACTATCCCACTTAAAATGTTCTTTTTCTTCGGCGGATATTCAAAGCAATGGCATCTGGCCATGGCCGGACTGCTTCTTGCAATTATACCTGTAATCATCTTCTACTTCTTTGCTCAAAAGCATATTGTTGAAGGAATTACCCAGGGTTCAAACAAATAAATAACAAAGGACTCAAAGACTGTCATAAAGGCCTAATGAGTCCTGTTGTATTCAATCCGAAATCATAAATTCTTTCAGTGCAGTTCCAGAATCAGTCCGAGGTTTGCCTTTACCTTTAACGCCGCAAGGTCTGTGCTGTGATCTTTGAGCATGTCTGTAGCCAGGAGCAGGTTTGCTCCTTTATTAGGAAGCTTCTTTGAGAGATCGAGTTTGAATGACTTTGAACTGAAATTGAGGATGACCAGAGCGGTCATTTTGTTATCATATCTCAGATAGGCAAAGATCTCTTTTTGTGCAGTAGGAATGTATTTGTACTTGCCTGAGTTGAGGCAGGATATTTCGGAGCGCAGTTTAGTTAATGACTTAAACAATGCAAGCATTGAATCCTTTTGGGCCTTTTGAATCCCAACATTATTTGTTTTAAAGTCTTTAGCCAAAGGCAGCCAGGGTTTAACACCTTTTGCCGAAAAACCTGCGTTCGGGGAGTTATCCCACTGCATTGGTGTTCTTTCCGGGTCTCTGCCTACAATGTCGGCGACTTCGGGCTGATTGAGTGCCGGCGGATCCTGGATCATGTTTTTAGGTATCTTTACATTCTTCATACATATCTCTTCGCCATAATATACTGTAGGAGAGCCGCGAAGAGTCAGCAGAAGCATATTAGCTATTCTTGATTGTTTTTCGCTTCCTATCTTTGATGCTATTCTTTTCTGGTCATGGTTTCCAAGCACATAGCTAGGCCAGCAATTTTCAGGAAGAATCTTTTCATAGTCATTTACTTTTTTCTTGATGACAGATGCTTTCCAGGGCGAACCTAGAAGATGAAAATTATATGGGAGATGGCACTCGTCATTATCGCCGTAATATTTAAGAAGATCATTATACGGAAGATATGTTTCGCCTATGATTACCCTATCTGGATACTTATCTACTACTTTCCTCATAGCTTTAATTAGTCTATGGACTTCCGGCTGATTGGAGGTGTATGGGTGGATGTATTTGTCGAAAGGAAGCTTTCCATCCCAGTTTGGATTAAGGGGATTGTCAGGGAAATCCTGATGTTTCCACATATTGCAGATGACATCCATTCTGAAGCCGTCCACGCCTTTTTTTAGCCAGAAATCTATTACATCAAGTATTGCGTCGAGTACTTTCGGATTGGCGTAGTTGAGTTCGGGTTGTTCTTTGAGGAAGTGATGAAAATAGAATTGTTTAGTTTTTTTGTCATATTCCCATGCAGAGCCACCGAACCAGCTTAACCAGTTGTTAGGCGGATCTCCATTTGGTTTGGGATCTTTCCAGATGTAGTAATTCCTATAGGGGTTATCCTTTGATTTTTTGCTTTCAATAAACCATTTGTGTTCGTCTGAAGTGTGGTTTGGGACTAAGTCTATTAAGATTTTCAGATCTCTTTTATGTGTTTCCTCTAAAAGTTTATCAAAGTCCTCCATTGTTCCGAATATAGGATTTACATCCTTGTAATCGGAGATGTCATATCCAAAGTCCTTCATCGGGGAAGGATAGAACGGAGAAATCCATATCCCCTTAATGCCAAGTTTTTTTAGATAATCTAGCTTGCTTATAATGCCAGGAATATCTCCGATTCCGTCATTATTTGAATCCTTGAAAGAGCGCGGATATATCTGGTAAATAATGCCTGTTTGCCACCATTTGAATTGAGTCATAAGTATTCCTCTTATTTAAGTTCCATTATCAGTCCAAGATTTGCTTTAATTTTGAGAGCCCGGAGGTCTGTTTCGTGGTTCTTATCCATGTCTGTAGCAAGGAGCAGGTCTGCTCTTTTTTTAGGCAATTTCTTCGATAGGTCAAGCTTGTAGGATTTTGAACTGAAATTAAGGATGACTAGAACGGTCATTTTATCATCATATCTCAGATAGGCAAAAATATCCTTTTGAGCAGTCGGGATGTATTTGTACTTGCCTGAATTGAGGCAGGAGAGATCCAAACGCAGTTTAGTTAATGATTTGAAGAGCGCAAGCATAGAATCTTTCTCTTTGAGCTGGGATTTGACATTGTTAGTCTTGAAGTCTTTAGCTACAGGAAGCCAGGTCTGAACTCCGTCAGAAGAAAATCCGGAGTTTGGCGAATCATCCCACTGCATCGGTGTTCTTTCCGGGTCTCTGCCTACAATATCGGCGACTTCAGGCTGATTGAGCGCCGGCGGATCCTGGATCATGTTTTTGGGTATCTTTACATTCTTCATACATATCTCTTCGCCATAATATACTGTAGGCGAGCCGCGGAGAGTAAGAAGTAGCATATTGGCAATTCTAGATTGTTTTTCGCTTCCGATCTTGGAAGCGATTCTCTTCTGGTCGTGGTTTCCAAGCACATAACTAGGCCAGCAGTCTTCAGGAAGTATCTTTTCATAATCATTGACTTTCTTTTTGATGATAGGCGCATTCCACTTAACCCCGAGCAGATGGAAGTTAAATGGGAGATGGCACTCGTCGTTATTCTTGCCGTAAAACTCAAGGAGCTGTTCATAAGGAAGATATGTTTCGCCGATGAGTACTCTGTCTTTATATTTGTCGAGAACTTTACGCATCTTCTTGACGATTGTGTGAACTTCAGGCTGGTTGACAGTGTATTTCATCAGGAATTTTTCAAAAGGAGGCGATTTCTTTGTCCATTTGGGGTTCTTCGGGTTGTTCGGAAATTCAGGGTGTTTCCACATATTACAGATAACATCGACTCTGAATCCATCCACGCCTTTTGCAAGCCAGAAGTCTATGACTCCAAGCATTTCCTTAAGCACTTTAGGATTCTGATAGTTAAGGTCAGGCTGTTCTTTTACGAACTGGTGCAGATAATATTGCCCTGTTATTTCGTCGAATTCCCACGCAGAACCACCGAAATAGCTAAGCCAATTATTGGGTGCTTTGCCGTTCTTTTTCGGATCTTTCCAGATATAGTAGTCTCTGTAAGGATTGTCCTTGGATTTTTTGCTTTCAAGAAACCATTTATGCTGGTCTGATGTGTGGTTAGGAACGAGGTCTATAATTATTTTAAGATTGCACTTATGAGCTTCATCGAGCAGTTTGTCGAAATCCTTCATCGTTCCGAACATTGGGTTAATATCGTTATAGTCAGAAATATCATAACCAAAATCTTTCATAGGTGATGGATAGAAAGGGGACATCCAGATAGCCTGAATCCCAATATCCTTGAGATAATCAAGCCGGCTTATAATTCCCGGGATGTCTCCGATGCCGTCATTATTAGAATCCTGATAAGACCTAGGATATATCTGATAGATAATGCCCGTCTGCCACCACTTGAAGTTAGTCATAATGTTTACCTTGCTGAATTGAATATTAAGTTATTTTTGGTTGTTGACAGGAAGCTCAATCACACTGTTCTTGCCTAGAGATCTGATTACTGATGCGGCGTATGTATTCATTGCCTGTTCTGGAGTAGCAGAACCTAGAGCGACAGATTCTACGGCGCTCTGGATATATGTCGAAACTGTCGGGTACTGTTGGTTTGCAGGTCTGTAATAGCCGTACTTGATTAAAGATGAAGGATATTTGAGATGAGCAGGAAATGTGGCATCAGATACAGCGTCTTCTCTTGTGCAGAGATTGCCAACCATTAATGAGTACTTGAGTTCGTTTTCCTTGTTTAAAGCAAACTTTATGAATTCAAGTCCTAGCTCTTTCTGTTTCGAATTAGTAGGAATTGAAAGAAAGAATCCGCCTACCATTGTGGTAAAACCCTGCCCTTGACCAAATTGTGTCGGCATAGCAGCGAAATCATAGTCGCTAAGAGTTTTGGCTAAAGCTCCTTTCCAGACTCCGGTTAGCCAGCAACCATCGAGAACCATTGCAGCTTTATTGTGTGGCATAACTGTCATAGCAATGTTGGCACCATACTGAGGAGTAAATACCAATGATGGAGAAGGGCCGAGTTTTTCCCTAAAAATAGTGTTGATAAACCTTAGAGAATCAAGAAATCCTTGGCTTGTGACTACCCATTTACCGTCTTTATAAAGAGTATTGTCTGTGCCGTAAAGGAACATTTCAAATGTTTGCATAGATGTTCCTTCGCCTGAAGCTGATACAGCAAAGGAGAAAGGAGCAACCCCAGAGTCTTTTTCTTTGATGGTTTTAGCTGTTTCAATAATATCATTCCAGTTTTTGGGTTGCCACGGTAATTTAATTCCGGCTTTTGCGAATAAATCTTTGTTATAATAAATTCCTCTTGTGTCGGTTGATAGCGGCACTCCATAGATTTTGCCTTTTATTGTGGCGAAGTTTCTGGATGTCTGGTAGAATTGAGCCCAATCCTGCCATTTCTCTATTCCGTCTATAGGAGACAAAACCCCTGCATCCACATCGCTAAGAAGCATAAAACTGTCTTCATACATGACATCTATGCTTGTAGAAGTTTTAAGCATAAGAGCCGATTTGGTAAAGAAGTCGCTCTCTGTTCCGCCTATGATATTAAGATTAACTGTTGATCCTGGATGAGAGCTTTCATAAGCTGTTTTTAAATATTTGAACCAGCTTAAGGAGTTTGCCTCATCTCTTACAAGTACTCCTACTTTAGTATCAGCCGAAAGTGTTGCTAGTGAAATTAAGAATGCAGAAACAATTCCTGTTATAAGGTGTATTTTTTTCATAAACTGCCTTTATTATGCTTGTTGAGGTTATCAATATTCAAATAAAAAAACTGAGATGCGATTGCTTACATCCCAGAATTACTGAAATTAGAATTTCTTTTTGTTTGCCTGTGTAGCTAAGTCTGCTAGCTGTGATGGAAGTACGACCTGTACTTTAGTCTTGTCCAGGCTGTTATATAGAGTTGCTAACCAGTCCATTGTATTACAGCCATCATTCCTTATAGCATAGACAGCATAGAAGCCATTATTTTTGTTTTTGAGTTTGCTGTTTATTTCATTTGCTATAACTGAAGGGTTGTTATTCAGATATTCATTTTGAGGCATCATAGGCTTATTGTTGAACCATTTTGTATCATAAGAAGTCTGTCCCATCCAGGAGGCATACTGACAATAGAATGCGCCTGATACAGCGGCATTATTCAGGTAAGGACTAAGGAAGTTATTATTACTCCAGTCATTTGATGTATCTCCAAATATAGCGACGGTCTTAACGCCTGCAGAAAGCATGAATTCATTTAAATCACTCTGCTGATTAGCGAATTGAGATGTGCTTGCCACGCCGCCAAAAATGTAACCTATGCCGGATGGACCAGCTACTAATTCATCATTATCAGTAGAGGTTGTGACGAAATAGTTCCATACATCTGATTCCAGATAATACATTGAAGGGGGCATAGTCCATCCTACAGGAAATTTGCCTCTATTGGAATTTCCCCACCATCTTGCATCATTGGCTTTGTTTGTGACTAACTGGAGGTTGTCTCCATCGGATACCAGAAAGGTCACATAGCTCATTTTGGAATCGTACTTTAGTGAGGGAGCGGCTTTGACAGAAAGAGGTTTTGTATTGCTCGATGCAAAGAAAGAAAGGTCTATAGAGTTGTCTGAAGCAACTACAAAGTCGCCATTAGCTGAAACATCTCTTACAAAACCTTCCTCACCATTTTGCTCGGCATTCCATCCATATACAGGGAAGGCATTAGGGTTGGCTTTTCTGATGAAGGATAGCACCTGATCTCTTGTCGCATTGTTAGCGTAAGAATAAAACATCATACCATTAAGCATTACAGTATAGTCTTTAGGTCCATCAGCTTTCGTATATTTTGTAGTGTCAGGCCAATTTGTGTAATAAGGAATCAGCTCAACCGTAAATGTCTTATTAAGCTGATCAGCGTATTGATTGATAATATCTGTATAACTCATTGTTGTTGCGTCTGCAATTTGCTTGATCCCATTAGCCTGAGCAGTCTGGGCAATATCTGGTGTTAGTGCTATGCAGTTAAGTAGTCCGCAAAGAGTAACTGCGATGTCTTGGGAATCAGTTTGGACATTATAGAGAACATATCCATTTACATATTCCTTGTAGTAGCTAACTACATCCCAAATATTTTTAGAAGGATTTTGTATGTCTGGAATGATAGGGCTTCTGGTATTATTTAAATAATATTTAAAAAACAACGGTCCAGTTGTAAGACCAAGCGCCTGGTCCTGGGGAGTAGGAGTATAACTGCCGTCCACAGTAGAATAGAGGTAAAGCTGAGTAGGGCTTTGCTTTGCTACAACGCCTTGCAGAGTGCCAAGCATTATAATTTCGTAATCTTTTGACTTTGTGATGTCGTAAGGGTACATGGCTTGAGGATTAACTGTTCCTTGTTGGAATGGTTGGGCGACTGTTGTGAAAGCGCCGAGTCCGATTGTACCGGCAGTCAGAATTGATGCCAGAAGTTTCTTGGATAACATTTTATTCTCCCGTTATTTTTAATAAAATAAATAGTGAAATACGAAAACAATTATAAAGAAAAGTGAGTTAAAGGCAACTGTTTGTTTTTTAGATTTATGATATGATTAGAAAACAAAATAGATAATTCCAAAAAAGGGTGCATTATGAGTTTCTATGAAATGATGACGGTGACTTTTCTTTCGTTGCTTCCGATAGTTAATCCTGTAGGAATGGCTACATTCTTTCTTTCCATGACTGATCATCTCTCTCCGGAAGAGAGGCATAGAACAGCTTATATGGTAGCCTTCAATTCTTTTGTTCTGCTTTGCTGTGTTTTATTTTTCGGGAGAGCTGTTCTGGAAGTCTTTGGTTTGACCCTTCCTTTTATTCGAATTGCAGGAGGCTTGCTTGTTGCATTCACAGCATGGCAGATGCTTAACATTGCCCCCAGACTCACTAAACAAGAAAGCGAAGAGCATAAAATGAGAGAAACCGGGAAGCAGATGGCATTTTTCCCTCTGACTTTGCCTTTGACAGCTGGTTCAGGAGCAATAGCAATTACTGTAGCGCTTGCAGTGGACATTCCTACCAAAATAACGATGCACTCGACAAGTATGTATTTAGGAGCCGTTGCCGGGATACTCGGGATGTCTATTCTTATAGCAGTGTGCTACAGATTTGGCGACTACTTACTTGCTAAACTCGGCACGACTGGTTCAAATGTAGTAACCAGGCTCTCAGCATTCATTTTGATGGCAATAGGCATGCAGGTAATGTGGAATGGGATTATGCCTCTGCTGGTCATGATTAAAGATGCCAAATAGTGAATTTTCCGAGGAAAAGTTATGCCTCATCTTTTATCTTTCAGGCGCAAAAGAGTAATACTTTTTGTCTGTTCGCTTGCCTATTTTATAGCAAACCTCGACACCACTATTGTTAATGTGGCTTTGCCTGCCATAGCGCAGGATTTCGGCATTACTCTGATATCCACCAGGAATGTACTTATTTTATTCAGTTTTATCTATGGAGTGAGTATTCCAATTGGTTGTTTTCTGTCTGATAAATACGGTGTTAAAAAAATATTTATTGCCGCCGCTTTCGTATTTGGAATAAGTTCTCTTTTATGCGCTTTGAGTACAAGCATCCTTATGCTGGAGATAATGAGAGGCGTCCAGGGAATGAGCGCCGCGTTTTTCACTCCTGTAGCAAGAAGCATAGTCATCAAATATTCGACAAGAGAAACCATCGTTAATAACATGGCAAATGTCTTATCTGTCGGCCTTGTCGCCCAGACTATAGGACCTTTTGTAGGCGGCATGATTACTGCTCACTTTAACTGGAAGTGGGTGTTCTTTATAAATGTGCCTATATGTTTATTTGCCATAGTATTGGGTTACATTTTTCTAAAGAATATTAAAGAGGAAAAAATCGGGCGCTTTGATATCTTTTCTTTTCTTAGTTTAACTATAGCTATATCATCATTCCTATATCTTTGTGGATATGTGTCTGTCTGGGTAATTGATTACAAGAGAATAATAATAATCACAGCCATCCTTCTAGCTTCAGCTCTGTCGTATTATCTGTATTCCAGAAAGAAGCCTGTGAATATAATAAACACATCATTATTTAAGGATAAGATATTCAGGGATTCAATCCTTATGTCCATCATTACCCGTCATGGGTTGAGCGCCATGTCATTTGTTTTCGTATTAATTCTGAGTATCTGCTATGGTTTTTCGGATGAGAGGATCGGCAATATTCTTCTTTTCTATGGTCTTGGAATATGGGTAAGTAAATTTCTAATTCCTGTTCTTAGCAAATATGTTAAGATACAGAAACTTATTTATTATGCTTCAATATGCATATTTGTATCAATCCTCGGGGTTGCTTTCCTGACTTACTATAAATGCGTGATACTTTTTATCGTGATACTTATGTTTTGCGGTCTATCATCGTCCCTCTATTATGGTTATTTGAATGGCTTAACTCTTCAGAGAATAGACAAGTCCGACTCAAGTCAGGCAAGCACAATAATCAGTCTAATAGTGTA
>JBAXXY010000088.1:0-11714 GCA_037127655.1 Lentisphaerota bacterium | reverse complement strand
ACATTTTAAGACAGAAATTATTTTCATCTTCCGTTTCTGAAAGGTGTGTATGCATTGGATTAAATAGTAACAATATCGTGCAGTATATGCTATTTCTATCAATATTATTATTGCTCAAAAAAGCAAAGAATCTGGTTGTAAAAATTTCTCTTGAAAATCTAGTATCTGAAGCTACGGCATTAGTTTTTGATACTTCAGCTTTGATCTATACCCAGGAACAAAAATAATGTAGATGTAAGGTTATATTCGATAAGAGCAATGTCCCGCAAAATTACCGGAGCAAATGTCCACAAGGCAGAAAATCTTCTTGGGGGTACCCGCACAATCATAGAGGAATACGGCAAGACAAAAGACAAGGCATGGCTAGAGCTTTACACTAAAGCCAAAGAAGAAATAATTAAATTCCTAAACTCCTGATAGTTGGTTCTGCCAGTTTTTAGCATTAGATTACTGTCATGTTTCAATCATCAGAGTTGCTGCCACCAGAAATTATCTTTAATGATCACAAATGAAAACAATGATTAGCAAATCTTTTTTAGAAAAATATATATTTTACCTCCTCTTTATTATTATATCATTGACCTTATTTAACTCGTTTTGTGTTGACAAACACTTATCTGCTGATGGCGTCTATTATTTTGCCTGGATTTTAGATAATGGTGATTTTATAAAATTTGACTGGTCTCGCCAATTCGCCGATTACCTGACTCAATGGCCTCTGGTTCTTGCAGTTAAATTCGGATTAACAAATATACAGATATTGCTTAAGTTTTTTGCTTTGGGTCTTTATTTCCCATTTATGATTTCATTCTTACTGTGTGTTTATGCTTTGCGCAAAGAGGCGAAATCATTATTGATATTTCCTTTAATGAGCATGGCTGCTGTCTGTTTGAGTTCTGATTTTATATTAATATCCGAAAGCCTTGTTATGGCCAATATGTCATGGCCGATACTATTAATTCTGCTTAGAAGAGATCCTCTTTCCTGGATAGACGGCATTCTGCTCTGGATCCTTTTAGTCATTTTCTGCCGTCTCTATCAGACTTCAATAATCCCGGCGTTTATCTATGTGTTTATCTGTATCGGGCGCCTGCTAAATGATAAAGATAGCAAGCAAAAAGTTATTCTAATAAGTGCAATTTTATTATGCCTGATAGGCATTGCTGTATCTTTCTATTTTATTCTTTATCCCAGGGACACTGCTAATGCTGCGGGTTTTTTATTTGGAATGGTTGCGAGCTTATTTATGTCGGCGGCAATTATTCTTCTTATAGTTAAATCCTTAGTTCCCTTCCGTAAAAATTTCAGATCCGTTATATTTTCGATATTGTTGATATTAGCAATTCAGATCATAATATTTGTAGTAGTAGAACAAGCATTGAAAGCGGAGATCCTCGTGCATTCTTTAGGTGATGGAGCGCTTGCTTGTGTTTCATTTATAAATAGGTCATTAACTATCACCTTGTTGCCCGCGCTTTTAATTACTGCAGTTTTGGTGAAGTTTTGTAAAATCCAATTAGACAGATTCTGCGTCTTGTCCTTATCCTTATTCATTTTAATTATGGTGGCTGAATCCTTGTGCACCACATATGAATGGAAAGTTTTTCGTGACCAACTTACACAAATAGTTAAAACTGGCAATGGCTATATTCAGATTGAAGATACCAGCATCAAAGGTAATCCATGCCGATGGTCATGGAATAACACTGAACTCGGACTTGTATGGTCTGCTCCTAACATCAAATCCATTATATTAAACGAGAGCCGTTTGAATAGCAATAACCATTGGCAGCCATTTGATCCTCGTGAAACACTAATACTAAAAAGGTATTTAAAATATGATGATTCTTTACTCGCGTCAATGTAAGGAAATGATAATATCTTTGTCTATAATTCTCTTCAATTATATAAGGATCTAAATTATGCTATCAGCTAATCTTAAGAAAGAATCTGCAAGAACTTTAAAATACCGTCATCCATGGATTTTTTCAGGAGCCATCAAGTCTATTAAAGGAACACCTAAATCAGGTGAATCTCTGGAAGTTAGCTCGGAGGAAGGTGAAATACTGGGATATGGTTCCTACTCACCCAAATCCAAGATAGCCATTCGTATGTGGTCATTTTCAGAGAAGGAAAAACTCGATGAAGAGCTTATCAGGAAGAGAATTACTGATGCTGTCTCTTTCCGCCTGAAAAGCGATCTATTTAAGAAGAGCGATTGTTGCCGACTGATTTTTGCCGAAGCAGATGGAATTCCCGGTTTGATTGTGGATAAATTTGCCGATTATCTTGTCTGCCAGTTTCTCTTTGCCGGTGTCGAATTCTGGAAAGCGGCAATTGTTGCTATCCTTAATGATATTGTCCCGAATAAAGGTATTTATGAGAGATCAGATGTAGAAATCAGAGAGAAGGAAGGGCTTCCTTTACTAACTGGAGTTTTATCCGGTTCGGAGCCTCCTGACTTGCTAGAGATTAACGAAGGAACCATAAAATATCATATAGACATTAAGAATGGTCACAAGACAGGTTTTTATCTTGACCAGGGAATAAACCGTTTGAGAGTGGCGCTGCATGCGAAAGATGCGGAAGTCCTGGATTGTTTTACATACACAGGCGGTTTTTCAATTGCCGCTATTAAAGGAGGAGCATCGAAAGTCACAAGCGTGGATAGTTCCGCTCCCGCTATTGAAGCTCTCAGAAAGAATGTCGAACTCAATGGTCTTGATGTTGCAAAATGCGAGCTTGTCGAAGCCAAAGTCGCCGAACAGCTTAGGAAGTACAGGGATCAAGCAAGACAGTTTGACCTGATAATTCTTGACCCGCCGAAGTTTATCTACGACAGGGCTCATCTTGAACAAGCTACAAGGGCATACAAGGACATAAATCTGCTTGCCATTAAACTTCTCAGAAAGAACGGAATCCTTGCGTCGTTCTCCTGTTCTCAACCCATGACAGAAGAACTCTTCCAGAAGATGGTCTCTTATGCCGCAGTCGATGCTAATAAGAGCGTCCAGATCCTAGAGAAACTCAATCAATCACCAGACCATCCTATAGCATTGAATTTTCCAGAATCAGCTTATCTCAAAGGTCTGATCTGTCGAGTCTTCTAGCCACGAATTGCACGAATTATACGAATACTAGGGCTCTCCACCTAGGCGGATAAATCTTGTCCGCGATGGTTTGGGTTTTAATCTAAAAAACTTTTCATTATACACTTTTAGTTATTCACCTATTCGGCCGTGACGCATTTTGTCCTACACATGAGTCTATAATTCCCTCTGCTATTAAAATTCTATTTGTTCATGTGGAAGCTGGAGCGTCACACTCCGTCGTGACCAATAAAACACAGAGCTGACGAAACAGTTAATTTGCCCTCATGGCAAATTATTATTAAATCTGATAGAATGGGTAAAAAGGGAGAGAATTAATGAACATCAATAAGAAGCAGCTCTACAGGCTTGTTAAGTTTATCGGCGAACTAAAAGAGAACCGTTATCCAAACTGCAAATCTTTTGCCGATGAACTGCGCAAAGCCGACATCTATGAGAATGTAAATATAAGCTGTTCAGCAAAGACTGTTCAGAGAGACATAAAACTGCTAAAGGATTACTTCAAAGCTCCTATTGAGTTTAACACCGAACTTAATGGTTTTTATCTAACCAATCACGGATGGAATTTTAATACTCCAGTTTATTCTGAAGAGGAACTAATAGCATCTGTTTTCGGTGCCAAACTGGCTGAAGACATAATGCCGGAACCTCTCAAATCAGAAATTTGCAGAGCCGTTGATATGCAGCTTGCCGATAATAACCCAGACTTTCTTGATACTGCTACAATTTCAACATTCATCGCCGCTTCAGGAGTAAAGGTTAAGATTGACCCAGTTGTCTTTGGCAAACTCTTTAAAGCCTGGCAGCATCACAAGTCAATTAGAATCATCTACAAAGGGCATGAAGACGAACATGAAAATCAAAGGCAGATTGATCCCTATATCATAACCTATTATAATTCTGCCTGGTACATAAAAGCCTTTTGCCGCCTCAGAAATGGAATAAGGATTTTCGCTATTCACAGAGTTAAACAAGTTGAACTTCTGGATAAAACCTTTGAAGTTCCGCCCGAAATTCTCAAAACGCCATTCAAAGGCGAACCATTTGAGTTTGATGAAGTCAAGAATATCGAGATATGGTGTTCTCCAGAAATAGCTGGCTATGTTCTTGAGCGAAGTGAAGTTTACGACCAGACTTACGAGATGAATGAAGACGGCTCCCTTAATCTCCATATCAAATCAGCGCCTGCCCGTTCAATAATCAAATGGGTTCTCTCCGAAGGCGGAAATGCAAGACTCATCAAACCCAAAGAGCTGGTCGAAAAGATCAGAAAACAGGCTATAACAGTCACAGAAAACCACAAGGAATGAAAACTTAACCACGAATTGAACGAATGTAGCACAGGCGGGACACCTGTGTATAATTAGATAATGAAAAACAAAGCGCTATTTATTCTGTTACTGCTAATGAAAATTAGAGGTCATTATTTATGAATCTATCTTTTGATAATCTTCTATCACAGTCAGAAGGTAAGACACTGGAGTTTAAAAGAGATTTATCATCGCCAAAACCTTTACTCAAGACATTAGTGGCATTTGCTAATACCGCCGGAGGAAAACTGATTATAGGTATAAATGACAATCGGCAAATTGTAGGCGTAGAAAATCCCTTTGATGAGGAAGAACGCTTATGCAGCTTGATAGCTGACTCCATTTCTCCGAGGCTGGTTCCAAATGTAGAGATGCTTACCCTTGAAGGAAAGACATTATTGCTGGTCGAAGTGTTTCTTAGTAGTTCCAGACCGCATTATCTGAAAGCAGAAGGTACTGAAAGTGGAGTTTATGTCCGCCTTGGTTCTACAAACCGACAGGCTGACAGGGAACTTATTGCAGAATTGCGCCGATCGGCTGAAGGCGTATCCTTTGATGAAATGCCTATGCCTGATTTGACCATTGAAAATCTGGATTTAAAATCAGCCAGAGAATTATTTGGCAGCCAACATGAACTTAATGAAAAAGAACTTATCTCATTAAAAATAATTACCCGCCAGCAGGGACGATTGGTTCCCACAAAAGGCGCCGTAATATTGTTTGGCAGAGAGCGTAATTCATATTTTCCTGATGCATGGGTGCAATGCGGGCGTTTTATAGGTAAAGACAAGGCTGATATTTTTGACCATACAGACATCTATGACCATCTGCCTCAGGCTTTGGAAAATATCATGCTCTTTCTTAAGAAACACGCTATGCGCGGCGCCGACTTCTCAGAGTTTCGCCGTAAGGATGTGTGGAGCATACCTATTACCATCCTCAGGGAAGCAATTATTAATGCCCTTGTGCATACTGATTATTCTCAACGAGGCGCTCCTATTCGTATTTCGTTCTTTGATGACCGGATCGAAATCGAAAATCCAGGCATACTGCTTCCAGGCATGACCATTGAAGATATGAAACAGGGTATATCCAAAATCCGAAATCCCGTTATCGCCCGCGTCTTCCGTGAACTCAATCTCATCGAACAATGGGGCAGCGGCATTCGCCGTATTTTTAAAGAAGCGCATGAACAGGGTTTGTCTGAACCCCAGATTATTGAAATAGGAATGCGTTTACGCTTCATCGTTCCCTTGCTCGAACCCATCGTTGCGTCTGCTCCTGCAAAACAAGTTGAGGCCCAGTTAGGGGTAGAGTCAGGGGTAGAGTCAGGGGTAGAGTCAGGGGTAGAGTCAGGAATTTCTCTTCAAATAATAACTCTTCTTAATAAATCTACATTCTCAAAATCCGAAATTGCCATAAAATTAGGTAAGTCTAAGCCAAACCGTTATTTAAATGATCTTATGCGCAAATTGATTCATGATGGATATGTCGAATACACTCTACCCAATAAGCCAAACAGTCGTTTGCAGAAATACAGATTGACCCCAAAAGGAATCGATTATATCAAAAAACAAAAATCTTAACCACGAATGACACGAATTATACGAAATGAAGAATAAAAAATCTCCTGAAGAATCAGGCTATGTCCCTCCATTTAAAATTACAGCTTCCATAATTTCTCTTATTGCAGATATATCTGAGATAATAGGCCGTTATTCAATTGGGCAGGAACTTGCAAAAAACCTACGCTTGCGCAGAGCCAACCGCATCAGAACAATTCAAGGATCGCTTGCTATTGAAGGCAATACTCTCAGCGAAGAACAGATCACAGCGATTCTGGAGGGGAAAAGAATTATTGCTCCTCCACGCGAAATTCAGGAAGTACGCAATGCCATTAAGGTTTACGACCAATTCAGTAACTGGAGTCCTTATTCAGAAAAAGATCTGCTCGATGCCCACCTAATACTAATGACAGGGCTTCTTGATAAGCCGGGTTCTTTTAGAATAGGGGGAGTCGGAGTAATGGTGGGGAAGTCGCTTGTTCATACAGCGCCGCCTGCAGGACGAGTTCCCTATTTAATGAAAGACCTTTTGCATTGGTTAAAAACGACTGATCATCATTCATTGATAGCAGGCTCGGTTTTCCATTATGAATTTGAGTTTATCCATCCATTTGAAGACGGCAATGGCAGAATGGGCCGTTTGTGGCAAACTCTTATTCTCAGTAAATGGAATAGTGTTTTTGCTAATATTCCAGTTGAAAGTCTTGTCTATGAACATCAGGCAGAATACTATGCCGCATTAAATCAAAGCACAAATAACGCGGAATCCTCACCCTTTATTGAGTTTATGCTCAGAATGATCCTTGATGCTCTTAAAGATGTTTCAGCCCCCGAAGTCGCCCCTGAAGTTACCCCAGAAGTCAAAAAGATGCTGTTAGTGATAGATAAGGAGATGACACGCAAAGAGATTCAGGCAAAACTCGGCTTAAAAGACGAAAAACACTTCAGGGAAAAATATCTACAGTCGGCTCTAAAGAATGGCCTCATCGAAATGACCATTCCCAATAAGCCAAACAGCCGCCTTCAAAAATACAGATTAACCCCAAAAGGAATCGCTTATCTCAAAAAACAGAAACCTTAACCACGAATTTGACGAATAGTGGTATCCAGCTTGGAACTATTAGTAAGATTTTTAATATTTCCAAATTTTCAAAGCAAGTTGAGCTAAGGTCTCTCCTCTTCTTGTTAAATGACTAAATTTGAAATCACTTTGATTAGCTAAATCTTGTGTAATCCTAAAGCTTGATTTGCGATAACTGTCTTTCTTTTTGGTAAATGGATTATTATATGCTTGAATATTCAAAGACTCACCCAATAGAGTCATATTTCCAATGAGATTCACAAACTTTTTATGTTTACTCAAGCTATTCTCTCCAAGATATTCTTGCCAATCCCCAAACTCTTCTTTTGATCTCTTTGTTTTTATTGTTTGAGGGATGATATGTTCAAGTTCTACATTAGAAGAAACTAGCAATTCATCTGTATTGCCTCGCTTATCATATTCAAATAATTTTAAAACATATTTTGCTCGATCAATCAATTTACCTTTAAATTCATGCTTTGGAAAGCTTTCTACAAACTCAATATCTGGTGGCATGAATTCGCCTTCATCTACACTGGACTTTATTTTCGAGCAAATGTTTTCTGAACCAATAAATGGTATCATCTTAGAAAAGATATCATCATTTTCATTTGTCCTTCTTTCGCAAATGTGTCTACGCAACATTAAGATCTCAATAAATTTTAGAACTTCTAGCTTTTCACCTACTGAATGTGCTTCTCCTTTCAAAAAGTGCATTAGAAAGATGTAAGAAGGTTTAGAAAGTATATTGTTGAGGTTTTTAATTCTGCTATTAATTTTTACATTTTCAAAAGATGCTTTCGCTATCTGCCTATAAACTTCTGATAAATCTTTTAATAAAGTTATGAACTCAACTATATCTATTTTTAACCTCTGGGGCACTTCCTCTTCTTTTCCCTCCCCATTTTCATTTTCGATATTTGTTTCTTCGACATCTTCTTCATCATTTTCACTTTCGTAATCAATTTGGTAATATCCATATTCACCCAAAAGATCAGCTTGTTTAATGCTCTTAAGATAATATTTTTTGAACTCATACACTAGCATTGAGCTTGTTACTTTTCTTTTGAGCTGAGCACAAATGAAATGGCGGAGAAAATCATCGGTATCTATTTCATCTAGGTTGGTTATTATTTGAGACCAGAGTTCTTTAACTTTGATAAGTATTTGATTTTGGTTTATTTTAGCCGCGTGTCCTAGCAGGAAGTTTTTTATTATATCAGTTGGAGTTAGTTTTAATCCTCTGTTATTTATTGTTTCAAAGAGTTTGTAAGCATCTTGTGCCATACCAACATCTAAGCGAATGATTACTGAAATGTTTGTGAGTTTGAAGAAAAAATGATTCAGTTTATCAACTTCTAGAGATGAAAGTTTATTGAGATAATCTTGGTATGCAGATCGAATATTTTTGTTAGAAATATTTGCTGTGTCATTATAAAGCAGAAGTTTCTCTATGTCTTTATTGTCTAGATCTCCTAATTTGATTTTAGGCCTCTTTTGCTCATCAAGACCTCGACACATAATCATCTTTTCAATTTCATCTGCTTTTTCTATTTTGCCTTTCTTCACATAAGCATCTTTAAAAGCTTTCAGCAAGATAACAAGTGTTGTCATTCGTTGCTGTCCATCAACCAATTCAGGTTGATTCAACCCTCCAGTATGAATACTAGTGTGAAGGATAATCATTCCGAAAAGATGTCCATCATTTTCTAAAAGCTTATCTATATCCTCGTACAATGCAAGATATTGCTGATTACCCCAAGCGTATCTCCTTTGATAAGACGGAACAATAAATTGTTCATTAGGGGTTGCAAAAAGTTGAGCTATAGTAAGTTTGTTAGGAGTAATGTTCATTTTAGTCCCTTCTGAGTTATATTTAAAATTTTTGTGCCTATAGAAAATTTTAGCTTTGATTGTCTTTCGACATACGTAGATGATACATGGTTTCATTTAAAATGCCATGATTATTAGTTCTTACATAATTTTACCAAAATCATCTTTTGATGATTATTGCTCATACTTTAATAAAGCCAGGACGCATTTTGACACCCCCTTAATAGTAAGATTACTTCCAAGTTAAAAAAACAATTAATTTGGAGGTGGTTTTATGAATAAGAAAAAATTAACAACAGACAAAAGTGAATTTACAGTAATTGCAGGATGCCCTTCCATGGGAAAGACAGAACTGGCCTTAGAGGTAGCATATAATGAGGCTTTGCATGAGCAAAAAAAAGTTGTTTATTTCACTCTTGGAATGCCCTCTGAGCAACTCACAAAGAAATTGCTTTGCATAATATCTGGCATTTCAGAAAAGGATTTTTGTGATAAGAATTTTAATGAACAAGTATTTAAGTCTAAATGGGAGAAAATAACTGAAGCTGCTAATAAACTGATCAATTTATCACTATACATTGATCCTGACCCAGCCCTGTGTATGAAGGAAATAAAGTCTAGGATTATCAAGCTCATGACAAGTAATCAAGTTAATACTGTGGTGATCGACTATTTTCAGTTGATTCAGCCTGAAGTGTTCGAAAGTAATTGCAGCAATATTGCCAAAATGTCAAAGATTTCAAAGGAACTAAAGCAACTTGCTAAAGACCTCTTTATATCACTTACCGTAGTCCTCAATATGGACAGACATGAAGCAAAACAGATAACGCCAGATCATCGCGAACAGATAAAGTATTATCTTAAGGAATACGGTTCTATTGGAGAAGATGCAGACTTAATAATTTTTATATACAGGGAGCCAAGTACTCTTAAAAGCATTATTTTTGAAGTCTGAGGGAAAGGACAGTTTGATGTCACTGGATTATCTGACTCCAGGTGACTATAAAGTCGTATCCCAGAAGTTTTCATTTTATCCGAAAGAGAAAGTTACCAATAGGACTCTCATTGCCGCACTGAAAGAAGAAGTCAAAGTCAAGAACAATATCAGAATGAACCGTATAGGGTATTAGAAATGCCTATTTATGCAAATCTAAAATTTTGATCATTGCGTATATAGGACGCTATATATCCTATGTTTAAATATATTTAAAACACAGATTGAGGTAGTTATGGAAAAGTATCATTGCGAGAATTGCAAAAAAGAGTTCAGAAGATTCGAACTAAATCAGATTCATTCATTTACCAGAAAATCAAAAGATTATATCTGCAATGAATGCCTTAAACATTACTGCGATGCGTGTGGTAAATACTCAGAAGAAATTCCTACTATCATAAACAATGGGGATATGAAAATATGCAAAAATTGTTTACCAGATAAGATTTTTTTCCAATGTACTGACTGTGGAAGTATCTATACTAAAGATTTTTGGTTTATCCAGTTCACTCAACCTGTTGTTCATTGCATTAAGTGCGACAATTAATATCCAAGCTTGACAAAAGTATAATTAAAAGCAGGAGAATGGAATGATTCCTATGAAAGCTAAGAACTTCAAAGATTTTATTAGTCTTAGAAATTTATTATCAGAATATTTAGAGGGCACAAAATGAATTCAGTAAACACTTATTCTTTAAAGGATAAAGTCAATGTTTTTAATTCTGCTATTTTACAAGAATGGACTAACTTTATAGATTTTCTTTTTGAAGGTTACCCTGAAAAAGGGCGTCTTTATAAAGAAGAACCAGTGCTATTTGAAGTATATCTTTATTATTACTGCAAACTTAACCATGAGATAAACAAGGAATTAACTGATTCGTTCGGAGATAGTTTACTCCATTTAGTCTGCGCTAAATACAAAAATAAAGATGATGAAGTAAACTTAGTTATTTTCAGGAAGTTCTTTTATGACTCTGTTTACGAAGACTTTGAAGATGAAGAAAATATCAGCATTCAAAAGATAGCCTTAACAAAAGCTCTCTATTTTCTTATAGATGTGGCTATTAAAAGAAACGACGACTATGAGAAATATTCTACAGAATATCTCACACATTCAACAGAGCTATTACAATTCCATAGCAATCGGTTAGGCAAGAACATATCATTGCCTGATTTGGAGGAGTGTATTGATGATGTTTTTGCTTACTATAGGCAATCTTTCTCAAACGGTTCTTCTAAAAAATTAGATCAAGAAATTGAAGATATGTCAAGCTCAAAAAACTAATCAAATAGAAGGTCGTTTTATGAAAGCTATTTATGATGGCACAGAAATAAAAAAAGATTGGGCAAGAGAGCCTTACATAAAACTACTAGAAAGAGCTCAAGAATCATCGGACTATCGAATAATTGGTGAAGATGTTATCAGATATCTGAATGATAAGGAGTGGGCAACTGAGTTTTTTAAGGCAGCAGGGAAGAAAGCTAAGTATAGCTGCGATTATCGGAAACTGGCCGAATCAGTGATTGAAAATCTGGCTGACAAAATTTGGGGAATAGAGCTTTTCAAGAAAGCAGAAGAGTTAGCAAATTGCCTGGGCACCTATCATATATTAGCTTGCTCTATTTATAGTTACTTTGCTGATAGAGAGTGGTGCAATAGGCTAATAATAAAGATGAAGGAAAAACTGCACAGCACGAATAATTCTTATCCAATTGCCAGATTGGTTATAGAAATTACAGGAGACAAGGAACTGGCTAGGCAGGTTCTTATAGAGGCTGAAGAGAAAGAAGCCTCTGGCAATGATTATTGCTGCATGGGAG
>JBAXXY010000087.1:0-12121 GCA_037127655.1 Lentisphaerota bacterium | reverse complement strand
ATTTTATTAAGTCATTAAGGTTATAATCTAAAAAGGAGTCTCCATTCATAATAAGCAAATATTCTGTAGAAACTTTAGTTAAAGCCGATATTATTGCTCCTCCTGTCCCAAGAGGTTCTATTTCCTCAGAATAAGAAATCTCCAAGCCAAAAATATTCTCTCCTATTTCTTCCTTTACAGTTTCTGCTTTATATCCAGTACACAAAACTACTTTTCTGATGCGAAATGAAGCAATCTGTTTCAATAGATAGGTAATAAATGGAGCACCATTGACCTGTGCAAGAACTTTCTGAGAATCTCCAATTACCCCTCTAAGCCTGGCACCCATTCCTCCAGCTAGAATAACAGCGGTAATATCTTCTTTTTTTTTAATCATGTTAAATAAGCAACTCAAGAATAAAGTAAATCAATGGTTAAAATATCAATCGTATTTATCTTCAGGGGAATACATTGTTATCTGACTCCCAAGAGATTCAAATCTAAAAGGCACATGAATATACTTCTTAAGTAACAAACTTACTTTATGCTGTTTCTCCACAGGAACGAAGCAAAGTAAAAACCCACCACCACCAGCTCCCAAAAGTTTTCCTCCGATAGCTCCTGCATGTTTTACCGCGCTGTATAAATCATCTATAGCGCTATTTGATACGAGATTACTAAGGCTGCGTTTAATCTTCCATGTCTCATCAAGGAGCTTTCCAAATGTATCGATAGGTTCATTCTCATTGTTCAGTACATTAATAGCTTCATCGACAAGGTGTTTCATAGAATTCAACTCTTTTACCTTGCCAGGGAGGTTTTTTCTGTGCTCGGCCGAAATATTTGAAGAATATCTAGTAGTCCCGGTAAAAAAGAGCATGAGGCTGTCTTGAATTTGTTTTATTCTATCCTCATTTATAGTAATAGGCGTAACATAGAAATTATGTTCATTAGTAAAGTCGATCCTATTGAAACCTCCAAAGGCTGCAGCTACCTGATCCTGAGACCCAACATTTTCTTTCAATATTTCCTGCTCTATTTTGATTGCTTCGCTTGCAAGATATCGCTTCCCTACGATTTTCCCTTTTAAGGAATATAATGAATGCAGAAAACCAACGGTAAAAGCTGAACTAGAGCCTATACCGGACATTGCAGGAATGTCACTTGTATGAACCATCTCTATTCCATCTTTGATGCCAAGATATCTAAGAACTTCCCTTACGACTGGATGGCCAATTTCGTTTATTGACTTAGTCTCTTCTCTATGAGTGTATCTTATCCTGTACTTATATTCAAAAAAAGGAGGAAGTTTGCGGCAGATTATATAGCAGTATTTATTAATAGTAGTACTCAGAACACAACCGCCATGCTCCTTGTAATGTTCAGGGAAGTCTGTACCTCCGCCGAAAAACGATATCCTGAATGGCGTACGAGTAATAATCACTTTTTATACCTTTGAGCTAAATTTACTATTCATAATATTTGTTAAACTTTATCCAAGAATATGATCACGCTTGGATAAAACAGCAATCTATTTAGCGATTAATGAGTTGTCCAGGAATTCGTCTCTTCTGGAAATAATAGGATTCTTAATCGGCCACCAGATATTAAGTTCAGGGTCGTTCCACTTATAAGTAAACTGTCTCTTTGAATTGTAATTTGTAGTTTGTTTGTAATGGAAAATTGCTCTTTTGCTTAACACTACATGGCCATTGCCGTGGTTAGGAGGGATTAAGAGCTGAGTACGATTTTTCTCGGAAAGAGTAAAGCCCTGCCATTTGCCGTATGCCTGAGATTCCTTATTGCAGTTAACTACTACAAGATAAAATTTACCGTAAAGGCATGAAACAAGTTTCCAAGTGTCGGCATCGCCGTGAATACCTCGAAGGACATGCTGTGATGAGGTTGAAATATCATCCTGAATAAAATTCATGTCAATTCCATTATCACGGTATAACTGTTCATTCCATATCTCTACATACTCGCCTCTAAAATCCTCGAATACATAAGGGTTGATGAGGAGAACGCCTTCCAGTTCCGTTTTTGATATTTTCAGCATAGTATTTCCTTTAAAACAATGATGGTTAATATATCGGTCGCCATACTATCAAGGAGGCTTCATGCAGGACTCCGCCAAGAAACGGTCGATATGAACTTATAATTTCTATTTTCTTTTCCTTCTGTAATTGTTCAAGCACAGTTAAATAGTCCTTGAGGTAATTTCTTTTACTGCAGTACTTCAGAGCAAGAAAGTCATAAAGATTACTCTCAGAATAATACTCAAGTACAGGTTCGTACTGAACGATAATCCGAGGCTTGCTTTTTATAATGAAATCCAAAATTGCGGTAAATTCTTCTCCAAGCTGTTCAAAGGCATGTATCGTAATAATTGCACTATTGGAGGGTATAAAATTTCTGGAGTTTTTGGCATCCATCATATCCAGGATATATCCTGAAATATTCCTCTTAAGGCTGGAGCCGAGATAGTCAGCAATTTTTTTTGAAGCGTTGGTCCAATCGGCGGCGATCAGAGTCGCATTATTGAAGAGCTCAGCCAGCATTAAAATATTTTGGCAACTGCCACAACCCAGTTCACAGATAGTATCGCTATTATTCAGGTATTTATAAAAAATGCACAGCCTGGCAATTCTAAATAGTTCGAATTCCAACTGCAGATTTTCGGAAACAATCAACTCATTATTATATCTCAGGAACTTATTGCCTCTAAAGTATCCAGGCTTTAATGCGCCAAAGGAAATACTTTCAGATAATAATTTCCGAAAAATATCTGTCCATCCAGATTCAAACACAGCCAAATTTTCCGCCTTGGTTCTGGTAATGGTTCTCTGGTCTATTCGTTTAAGAAAATCAAGTACATATTCGGCTTGTTCCTTTGGATCAGCAAGATGATGCCATGAGTCGATAGATTCAATTTCGCGATAAATAAAATCAGGTAAGGATTTATTCTCGAAACAGAACATCCTCTCAAAATCTACTGCAGTTATTTTTCTTGATATCATAATTATTCCTAGGGATCATAGCATAAAATATTTCTGATGCTCCACCTGTTGAAGCAGTAAGAAATTTTATCAGGAACTCTATATAAATATTGCGCACATATAGATTTATTAAAGAAAAATTTATTGAATTTCCATATCATCCTTGACTATCTTGCTTGCAGAATAAATATAATCCCCTCTTTTATTGCCGTACCAAACCACTTCGCGACACCAATTCTCCCAACTTGCACATTTTTGAGTTGTTTTGTCAATCAAGTATTCAAAAGTTCCTTTTTGCATAGTAATAGCCTCGCCTTTCAGAATTCCTTGATATACCTCCCAAATATTATAATTGCTTTCAAATAAAACATTTTCACTGAAAGAAGGCTGTTTTATTATAGAGTAATTTAGACGAATAGATTCTGAAATTATTGCAGGGTCGATAGCATAGGCATGCTCTTTGGTCCATAATAACAGGCAATCACTGACTTCCGAATAAAACTGCTCCAAGTTATCTTCTGCGCATATAGTAATAAACATTAATTCATCGGGATACCAAGAAATATTCAACCATTTTCTAGAGTAGCTATATTCACTGCCTCCAGCAGATATATTTTCTGCTTTCTCTATGAAACACGATAAAATACGGGCAAGCATCGGCAGGCGATCATTTATTGAAATAAAAATCTCAAAGAGATCTTTGTAGGGTATTGCGCATGTTTCATGTAGAATAATGAAGGGTATCTGTACTAATTTATTGAAATAAAGCAGAGATACCATCCATGAAAAAACCCTTGTTTTTATCCAATCTTTTTCAATCATTGATAGTGTCGCAACAACAAGTTGCTGAGTCTCGACTGGGACAGCCAGATTATTTCGGGATGAATGATGAGGGATCAATTCCACTTCAACAATCTTTAGGCCATATTTATCCTGATATTCTGGTGTTGCCATCAAGGTATTTTCAAGGATAGTCAAGTTAATGAATTGGATGCGATTATGCTGCCCATTAGCTATTATTTCAGAGACTCCTCTTGTAAAGGAATCATATGTTTCTCCTGGAAGGCCGATTATAAGGTCAGTGAATGTGGGTATGTTGTTTTTCGTAAATAATTTCTGTAATTCAGTGTAAGTCGCATTATCAATGTTGTTCCTCTCGATATGTTTTAATGTATCTGGATTTAGAGACTGTAATGCGAGATTTACACCTTTCTGAAGACCAGCATCGTTTAGAATTTTCTGGAGGGAAAATATCCGTGACTGGGAATTCTTTGTGTTCTGCACAGAAAAAACTTTTGGATACCCAAAAGCAGTTTTGTTTGCAACAACTTTTTTTGCTATATCAAAGTCTCTTCTCAGAATCCCGAAATTGGCATCGCAACAGAAAACAAATTCCACCTTATTTTTGCTAAGCCAATCAATTTCACTGTAGATTCTGTTTAATTCAAACTGTTTGATATGATGTTCCGCTTTTTTTCCCCAATAGCAGAAAGCGCAGGTAAAAGGACATCCTCTATTTGTTTCAATTCTCGCTTGCCATCTCTCTTGTGGGTTCTGCTTTATTAATTCATCAAATACCCCTGATAAATAGGGAGATGGAATATCATTAATATCTTCAATCTTTTCTTTAAACTCATTGTATGCAATGGTTGAGTCGATGCGATGGTATCCAATAGATGGGATTAAATTCCATTTTCTGTCAAAATACCGCTCAATGATCCTTAAAAAGGGTATTTCCCCATCGCCAAAAGATACTATATCAACAAAAGGATATTTCTGAAGGAGTGCAGATATTCTTTCCTTTGATTCTGGGATCTGAGGTCCTCCAAAGACATTTATTATTTCACTGTTGCATTTCTTAACCTTAACGGCGAGATCAAGGCTTGCCTTAAAATTCCATAGGTATGTACTATAAAAAACAATATCAGCCGTCAAAACTTTTGCAGCAGATTTATCTATATCTCCCAGTTTGTAAATAATTGGGAGAAACTCATAACTGATATCAGATGAAATAAACTTCTCAGCATAAGCGCGCAAGATACCAATTGAGTATGGGAAATAGTATTGTTCACCAAAGGAGTCACCTATTTCCACAAGAGCGATTTTGACTTTATTATTGGTCAATTTATTTACATTCATCCAAAAAATAATTCATTTTATTTTTGTGCTCCTCTGAGTTTCTTAGAAACCATTCCCATGTAAGGTGCAATCCTTTGCAAAGTTCTGTTTTTGGAATAAACCCTAACTTCTCCTTTGCTTTGGTGATATCCATTATTCTTTTTTGAGGTCCAGACGGTTTTGATCGGTCAAAAACGCAATCGAATTTTATAAATGATTGCAATGCGGTGATTATATCCAGTATAGAATGTCCTTTTCCGCTGCCGATATTAACAAAGTCTCCATTTGTTCCATGGCACATGGCAAGCAATATCCCCTCTGCAGCATCCCGGCTATACAGGAAGTCTCTTACCACGGTACCATCCCCCCAGACGACGAGTGGGTTTTCTCCTTTAAAAATTCGATGCATCAATGCTGGTATAACCATAGCTGTATCAGGATTGAAGTTGTCTCCAGGCCCGTAAATATTGGATAATCGGACTATGGAAAAAGTGTCTATGCCATATTGAATTTTATAAGAATAAACTTGCAGTTCAGCCATTCTTTTTGCCCATCCGGCAAATGACATTGGCATGCTTTCTGCCTTGTAATCGCTTTCCCGCAGAATAGTGTTCTCTGCATATGCTCCTATGGAACTGGTATAAACAAGTTTTTTTACTTTATTTAGTCGAGCCGCTTCGAGGACATTCGTGTTCATCATTAAGGTTGGAACAAAATGGCTGGCCATCTTTGATGATGATGTCAGCACCGTTCCCTGAATTCCGGCAAGGTGGAATACATAATCCATGTCCTTGACGATTTCCTTACAAAAATCAAAATTTACCAAATCTCCGACAACATGTTTCACCTTTGCATTAACATTAATGCGATCCAAAGATACGGTTCTAATGCATGCATCGGCGCTGGTAAGCAGTTCAACTATTTGCCTTCCGATAAGTCCGGTACCGCCGGTGACAAGAACATTATGGCGACTAAAATTTTCTAATAGCTTCCCGTCAAACATTTGCCAGTTCCTCTATATCCGTTTATCAAAATATTAAAAGAAGTGCAACTTCAGGAAAATATTAGCATTATATATAACGCATAATTTATTGCACAACATAAATATCATACTTGTTATTTATTGATTTAAGAGTTCTTTCTCGATCATTTTCCGAAATTATTTTTATACCATTTTACAGTATCTTGAATTCCAGCATCAAGAGCTAAACGAGGCTCAAATCCTAGCAGGTTCCTTGCTTTTGATATATCCACGGCTCTGAAGGGAATCGTCGTAGGTTTGTTTTTTTCAAAAACAACTTTAGCCTCAGTATGCCCAGTTGCATTAAGAACTGCCTCGGCAATTTGCCTTATAGTAACAATATCGCCGTACCCAATGTTAATAGGATCGCATATCGCATGATGTTCTAATGCAAGCAGGCATCCTCGTGCTAGGTCTGTAATATGAAGAAAATCCCTCACTTCATTTCCTACTCCCCAGACAACGAATGGATTCTCTTTCTTGCATGCTCTAATAATGAGCGCAGGAACGACATGGCTTGTTTCTGGAGAGAAATTATCCCAACGACCATAAATAGCCGTAGGCCGGACAATAGCAATTTTCAGGCAGGATCTGGAAGCAACAAATTCCGCCAGCTTTTCAAGATAACGTTTCATCCACCCATAACCCGAATAGGTTTCATGCGGCAGTCCTGCCCAATCTTCATCTTCTTTGACCGGGTGGTTGAAAGCGGGATAAACTGTTGAACTGCTCAGGAAGAGAAGTCTCTCCACTCCTGCATTCCATGCACTCTGAAGTACACGGGAGGTAAGAGCTAGTGACATTGAAATACCTTCGAGTTGATATGCAGGTGTTACTCCTGCAGCTCCGACACCGCCTGCTGCATGAAATACATAGTCGATTCCCTTCATTGCTTCCATGCACTCTTCCAAATGATTCAGATCGGCATATACTATTTCAATTCTTTCATCTTTTACCAGTGGTTGGCGGCGGTGGACAGGAATGCGGACAAAAGCCCCATTTTCTAACAATGCTTGAACAAGATGAGTTCCAACAAAACCGGTTCCACCTGTCACTAAAACTTTTTTATTTTGATAAAATGTGCTATGTGTTTTCATTTCATCTTCGTTATAATATTCACGAATAGCTTCTTCAGCCCTTCGTATTAAATATAATTTTTTATATAAATCAGCACTTGTTAAAGACAGAAATTTTCCTTCAATTCGATATATTTATGACATTATCAACCGTCAGACCGCAGTTGGCATAATGCATTTCACGGGGGCCTACTTCGAAAATATAATGATCATCAAAGCCAAAGCTATAAACTTTGACTCTGTTTTTGATGCTCCCGGTTAACTCTTTGATTGTACTTATCAAAAAACCTTTTTCTCTATATCCTTCCTCAATGACAAGCAGTTTTTTATATTTGGACAGCAATTCTAGAAGTTTATTTGCATCGATGTTTTTTGCTGATGTAAAAACATCAATAACTCCAGCTTTAATGCCTAGAGTAGCAAACTTTTTTTCGATTTGGAATGCAAGAGACAAAATGGATCCTTGAGAAATTATGCAGACATCTTTTCCCTTAGAGCATTCAGTAAAGCCATCAACAAGGTTAAATAAATGAGTTTCATCGTAGAAATTTGGGGATTTCTTGCCTTCAAAACAGAAATATTTGATCCCTTTTCGCTCTGGCAGTTCGTCAGCCATTCTTTGTGACATAACTGAATCAGACGGAACAAAAATATCCATACCAGGAAATATATTCAGTACAGGGAGATCCTCCAGACTGTGATGTGCTGGACCGGCTGTCTCGTAACTTACGCCTTTCCCCGTGGCAAGAAGGTTGACATTGAGTTTTTTCATCTGATTGGTAAGAAGCAGGGAATTTCTTATCTGGTCGACGCATCTCAGGAAGAATGAAGCAATTCCGTAGGCGTAAACTTCAAATCCTTCCATGGCTAGGCCGGCAGAGACATTTATCATATTCTGCTCTGATATGCCTACATTGATAAACCTGTCTTTAAAGTCGCTTTTTACTTTATCAAGGACAGGGGAGCCTACATCACCAGTCAGAAAGAAAATTTTATCATTAAACTTCATCCTGGTATATATGCGCTCAAAAAAAGAGTCTCTCATGTAGAACATATATTTAATTCTCCAACTTTGCGATTGCTTCTTCTATTTCGGCATAATTAAGCGTAAGGACATGGCAGAGCGGATGCTCCTCGAGTTTTGTTACTCCTTTGCCCTTAATGGTATTAGCCACAATAGCTTTTGGTCTGCCGTTAAATTCTGTGGTTGCCTTGCTCAGCGAATCATAGAGAGAGTTGATATCATGACCGTCTATATCATAAGTCTCCCAGTCAAAAAGATTTAACTTCTCAGTAATGGGAAAGACATTCAGGATTCCCGACTGTTCTCCCATCATCGACTTCTTATTGTCATCGAATATCGCAATGAGATTATCAAGTTTATGCGTTCCTGCAAATGATATAGCTTCCCATACGGCTCCTTCATTACACTCGCCATCTCCGATAAGCACAAATACAAATCCTTTTTTCCCGAGGTTCTTGAAAGCTTTGGCTATTCCGCAACCAACCCCAAGCCCGTTTCCAAGTGCACCCCCGTTATTTATAATTTTAGGTGCATTGCAGTCTGGAATAGTTCCCAGTACTGCTCCGGTTTTGCCTATATCTTCAAGATCTTTGTAAGTAATTATACCGCTATCAAAGAGTATGGGGTATAGTGAAAATGATCCGTGTGCTTTACTGATTAGTAGTCTGTTCCTGTCATCATTGAAACTGTAAAACCCGCCATAAAAAAGCGTCGCAAATATCTCTACAGTAGAAAGGGCTGAAGCGATTCGTGTCGCAGGAGCTCTCTTGTGTAGAAGCAAAGTTTCTTTTCTAATAAAAGATGCTTTTTCTCTGGTAATGTTTAAAGTGTCGTTTTCCAATTATGATTTCCTCTTTAATAAATACCTGCCAATTATAGCCATTGGAACGCTAACATAAATTTCACCTGAAGTCAATTTTTCAATTATTTCCAGGTAGGAATAAAGTTCGACTGAAGAGATTTCATGGTCATGGCTTTTTCTTAAATCGAATTCACTCTGCATTATATCAATATGAAATATGTAGAGCAGGCATGGGTTACGGTTTGGTGAATTTGAAATTGGAGGCAATGGTTTGAATCTATTAATGTCTTCAATGTGTATTCCAGTCTCCTCGGATAATTCTCGTCTTGCACCAAGGACAGGATCTTCGTTTTTATTAATAGCTCCAGCCGGCAGTTCAAGGGTAAAATCATTTATAACAGGTCTAAGCTGTTTTACCATAATTACAGACGCATTTTCCAGAGTTGGAAGTATAATAGTCTGCTGGGTTGATTCAACAGTATAATATTTGCCTCTTTTTATAACAGAAAACCATGGATTTTTATGAAAGGTTTCGACTGGGTTTAAGGTAAGGCACTGTGGAGAAACCAGTCGCTGGTCATCAATTTTCGGCATTTCATCTCACCAATGAATTGTTTTTGTCTTTAATTTTTAACCGCCAATAATCCAAAAGGTCTTTCATGGTTTTTTCAAAAGGTATTTCGGGTTTCCATCCGGTATGGTTATTAAACTTTGATGTGTCAGGAATCTGAAGATCAGCATCTATAGGCCTCATCCTTGAGTTTTCTGTTTGAACAGTTATCTGCTTTTCCATAGAAGAAATAGAAATCAGATGATTTAGCATACTCCCAACTGTACACGAGAATGAACCTCCAATATTGTAATATTCTCCAAGTAGAGGATTAACGGTAACAAGTAAATAATAAGCTCTAACTGCATCTCTTACATCAGACCAGGTGCGGAGAGAGTTTAGATTGCCTGTTTTGACTATTGGAGGTATTAATCCTGCTTCAATCATTGCTATTTGTTTGGCAAAAGTTGATTCTGCAAACACATCACCTCTCCGAGGCCCAGTGTGTGTGAACATTCTGGTAGTCATTATTTTTTGTCCGTAGGCTTCTGCATGAAATCTCCCTATCAAGTCAGTTCCGACTTTTGAGATAGCATAAGGCGAAGCTGGATGAAAAGAGCACTCTTCCTTAATAGGTAGTTTCTCTCTTGAGACTCTGCCGAAAACTTCAGATGAAGCACATACATGAATAATAGGATCTATGCCCTTGCAGTGCCTAAGAGCCTCAAGAAGCCTTTCAGTACCTAGAATATTTATATCTAAAGTATTAAGAGGTGAGCTGAAACTTGTCAGCGGGTAGCTCTGTGCTGCCAGGTGAAAAACATAGTCCGGTGTGGCTTTTTCAATAGCATATTGTAGGGAAATATAATCGGTTAAATCACCGTCAACAAAAAATACTCTGTCTTTTCTATTTACTCGGTCAAGTAAATGCTCAACATTATCCAAGGGACTGCGCCATCGGCACATGCCCCAAATTTCCCAGTCTGTATTCTTGATAAGAAAGTCAGCTAAATGGCTTCCTACCATCCCAGTAATTCCAGTGATTAAAGCTCTTTTTGCCATGAATATTTTATAACCTTATTCTAACTGTTTAGTAATCCAAAAAAGTTTTGGTCTAACTGCTCCCATCCATTCGCCTAAATAGTCAGTTCGCCATTCTGAAGTATCTTTAACTTCAAATGATATTATGTCTTTTAAAATGATTTCGGAATCATTAGCCATTGTTCTGTTTAAATATAAATCAACACTGTGCTGTCCGGGATTAAAAATATCTTTAGGAATAATACAAGATGTGCTAAAAATACCTCGCGGATATGGCTTATCAACCCAAAAGTCATAATTTGTCGAGGTTGATTTCATGTTTGCTGAAGTAAATATTATTTGGTTTAAAGAATTTTTCAGATGAAAAGAAACTAATCTTCTTGCTTCATTTTCAAAATTCCAATAGGTAAGTTTTAATTCAATCTCTTGGTTGACTTGTGGTGCAGGAGTGGTTTTCCCATTTGTTATGACTTCCATCGACTTAAGTTTTATTCCGTTAACTCCAGGCGCAGTAGCTATTTGCCACTCGACTTTCCCATTACTTGAATCAGATTTTGATAAGTAACTCTTAATTACATCGTTAGTATTTCCATACTTCAAAATTAAGCCCGAATTAATATGAACAGATTTAGAGCATAAAGTTTTAATCGCTTCCATGTTGTGGCTGACGAAGAGGATGGTGCGGCCCTGTTTGGAGACTTCGTCCATTTTGCCGAGACATTTTTTCTGGAACTCGGCATCGCCTACAGCTAAAACTTCATCAATGAGAAGAATTTCCGGATCGAGGTGGGCGGCAACTGCAAAGGCTAACCTTACATACATTCCGCTCGAATATCTCTTAACAGGTGTATCGAGAAATTTTTCCACTCCTGCGAAATCAACAATTTCATCAAACTTCTTCTTAATCTCTTTTCTGGTCATTCCTAGAACAGCGCCATTGAGATAGATATTTTCCCTGCCAGTGAGTTCAGGATGAAAACCTGTTCCGACTTCCAGCAAAGAGGCCACTCGGCCTTTCATGGTAATTTTACCTGAGGTGGGTTCTGTTATGCGGCTTAATATCTTGAGAAGAGTACTCTTCCCTGCCCCATTTCGTCCGATTATTCCGACTTTATCGCCTTGTTCGATTTCCAAATTTATATCTTTAAGAGCCCAAAATTCTTCGATATCGGTGGTTTCGGTATTTGGAGAAAGGGGATGTAGCAACCTTTGCCCAATGCCTCTGGCTGTGTGGGCAAGGGAGTCGCGCAAGGATTTGTATTTGTACGAACCAGTCGCGGCCTTGTCATGCCCGATGATGTATTTCTTGCTCAAATTTTCTATTTTAATGATTGCCATAAGATAACTTAACCACTAATCCTCACTAATCTTCGCTAACAATAAAAGCTCTTGTCATATTATGACATAACCTAGAAAAGAAAAAATAGACAAATTGATTTGTTCTTTTTATCTTTCTAGGTTAAATAAGCTTAAGCTTGTGAGCTTTTATTAATATAAGTGCACATTAGTGT
>JBAXXY010000086.1:0-12203 GCA_037127655.1 Lentisphaerota bacterium | reverse complement strand
CCCCGATATTATGCCCCGTGCTTTTATCTAACCCTCTAATGAGTATAAGCATTTCATCCAAAGTAGGAACACCGATTGGCAATGCGTCAGTGACAGGAAAGCGGTCTGGATATGCAGGTGTGATAAAGTCTGCCTTCGTCCTTTCGCGAGCCGTCAGTTTCTTAATCTCGTCAAGCGTCAGGTCGTTAATATAGATATGCCCGTCTGCTCTAGCCATGTTCGGATAAATTTCTTTTATATTCGTGCTGTAATCAAGATAAATATCGTGAGCGATTACAATCTTGCCGTCCTTGGTCATCGAAGTGTCAAACTTGAGGTAATCAGGATACTGAAGATACCCGCCTGCTACAGAAATTAGCGTATCCTCAGGTAAGTAGGCACTTGCGCCACGATGCCCAACAATTATTGGGATTTTAGTTTCATCAGCGCTTGCTCCTAGACAAGTTAGAGAAATGCAGACGACACCAACAATCTTGCTCACTTTGCTCATATATCTCCCTTTATAAAATACTTTTAGTTCAACAGTTTAGGATCTGCTAATGCCCTGTTATATAAGTCCATAACAGCTTCATTTAATATCTGGTTCGTTAACTCAGGATACATACTGCAATCATCGTAAGGATTATACATCCAGTCAACTGTGTAATCATCCTTGTCTCCCGAATACTGCCAAATGACATTTCCGCTCTTATCTTTTAGAAACACAGTCAATGCCACACGGTTATATGATGTTCCCAAAGGGGCTCCAAGCGTCCAGTAAATGACAGTAAAAAACGATGAACAGTAGGAAAATCTTCTGCCGGTGTATTGAGTAGAGTGGATTTCGCCGCTCATTGTATAGTCTGCTTTGTGATCTCCGGGAGCATTACTATACAGAACATTATTGAATATGTTGGATAATTGAAAACTTGTCGAAGCTGCTCTGGCAAGGTCTTTTGCAGGATCAAACTTAAAATCGCTTATCGAAGTAAAAAAATCAGCTTTCTCGGGCCGCTCATAAACGCCGTAACCATAAGGAAAAGGAGGAATAAGCCACAACACATACATATTGGTATTGGAATCAGCCGGTCTGGAGTCCTTAAATGGAAGTACCTCAACAGTCTTATTGACAAAAGGGGTAAGAGCCGCTTTTGTCATCGGCGAACCATCAGACGGGTAGCCAAATTGCTCGCTGTAACACCCGCTTAAAATAATTGACAAGAATAATACACCCAAAAAATAAAAGCCTCTTTTGAGATAGCTCACTTAAACCCCCATTATTATCGCATTACAAGAGTAGCAATTAGCAGAATTCTATCTCAAAAATATTCAAAAGTTAATAGTATTAACCAATACTTCTTTTAGAATATATAGAAAACACTCCAAAATTTATCGAGGCTGGCCATATGAATGAAAAAACTAATTCTTTACCCAAGCTTACAATTCTCATTCCTCAGTATAAAACATTGCAACTGACAAAACTCTGCCTGAGACTTATAAAGAAGCATACCGACCTGAACAGAATAAAAGTCATCGCCATAGATAATAATTCAGCCGATGAATCTCTTGAATATCTGCGTTCGGTCAAATGGATTAACCTCATAGAACGCAAATTTACTCAAAAAGAAGACCCTGCCCCGATGCACGCAAGAGCTCTGGACATGGGGCTATCACAGGTTGACACACCATTTGTTCTCTCGATACACACCGATACTTTTGTCATAAACGATAATTGGCTCGACTTTCTCCTCGACAAAATTGAGGCATCTGACAAAATTGCAGGTGTCGGAAGCTGGAAACTTGAACAAATGTCTCCTCTCAAAGAATTTGCTAAATCTATTGAAACATTCATTCAGACTAAAATCCTTCGTAAAAAAAATCATAAAATTGAGGGTGTTGGAGATAATTACCTTTACCTCAGGAGTCATTGCGCTCTTTACAGAACAGATGCAATTAGAAAGTGCAATACTTGTTTCTTCGATGGGAATGACACCGCTGGCAGAGTTCTGCACAAAAAACTTGTTGGCGCCGGATACGAAATGCTATTCTTACAATCAAAGGAGCTCATTAAGTACATAAAACACCTCAATCATGCTACTATGATTTTAAACCCAGAACTCGGCGGCAAAAGAACAGGCACACCTAAAGCATATAACCGGATTATGAATGAATTAAAATCTATTGAGTTCGAACAAATCCTTAACGATTCATCACTTGACTAAAAAAAGGAGACAAAAAATTGAGTTCAAAAATTTTCACTACTAAACAATGTTTAATAATTTTGCTTATATTTTCAGCTGTTATCTACCTGAGCGCCATCGGATTCAAAGAACTCTGGAAAACTGACGAAACCCGCGTGGCGGGCATTTCAGCCAACATGACAAGAACTGGCGAATTCACCATGCCATATCTGAATGGCGAAGAGTTTCTCGAATATCCACCGCTATATTACTGGACTACTGCAATCTCTTACGAAGTTATTGGAAAAACTCTCTTTGCCTCAAGATTTTCATCAGCCATAGCCGCCATTTTTTCAGCTCTGCTGGTGTTTGCTTTAGTCAGAAAAATGGGGCACGAACCCATCACCGCTCTCATGGCAGGGATTATCGTAACAACCACCGGGCAATTCTGGTCGGTAGGCAACCGCTGTCTAGTTGACATGATGCTGACTTTCTTCATAGTAGTCTCGATATACGCTTTTTATACCATTCACATTTCATTTGCAAACAAGGAAAAATTCTCTAGAATATTCGTCTGGATTCTACTTCTTATCTTATCATTTGGTTTCGGGATAATGACCAAATCTCTTCTTGGTCTGGCTATTCCTTCCTGCGCTCTTTTCTTTTGGCTTCTTATCGAATCTATACTAAATAAGTCTCTCTACCTCAAATCATGGATGGCCTTGTTTATCTGCTCTATTTTGTCATTTATTCCAGTCGGTCTATGGATGCTTCGACTATATGAAAAATTCGGATATGACGCGCTCCATACTGTAGCAGTAATCAATACATTCGGAAGATTCTTTGGAACCTATAATGAACACGAAAACCCAATGTGGTATTATCTGGAAAAACTTCCCGAACAGTTCCTTCCCTGGACTGTTATTCTCGGATTTATCGTAGTTTTCATGATCTACAAGAAAGTTAAATTTTCGTTCAATAGAGACAATCGTCTCTTCTTTTGCTGGATTATTTTTCCGTTTATTCTATTCAGCTTATCAACAGGTAAACGACCCGTCTATCTTCTCCCGCTCTACCCTGGCGCCGCTGTGATAATGGCACTTCTCATTGAAAACCTGATCAGGAAAACCGAATTTCTAAACAAGCTAAATTGGAAGAAGATAACTCTATACGCAAGCGCTTTATTGCTCGTCGGATTCGTTACAGCCGGACTGATTGTCGCTTTCGCTTACAATAAGAAATACACATGTATCTCTATCTTTAAATATTACGACAAATCTGACCTCAAAGGCAAACAGCTCTATCTCTACTCTAATGCAGAATACATGCGCGGAGCAGTTAACTACTACCTTTACAAAGATGTGCCCGTTTTGCAATATGAAAAAGATCTAGCTAAAGTTATGACCGACAAGAATGTCTGCATCCTTGCGCCTTATTCCGACAGCCTTAAACAGTATAATGTAGTTAAAGTTCTGAAAGTCAAAGGTGACGAGTGGTGCTTCATAGCAAATTAGTAATAGTAGTTTTAGTGATGGGAGAAGATGCGTTCTGGAGCATAAGTAAGGGCTATGCCAAGTTCATTTGCTCTTTTTATAACATCAGCGTCACTTAATGAACCAGCTGGAGCAATTATTGCTTTAACTCCAGCTTTTGCAGCAACTTCCACTGCATCAGGGAACGGAAAGAAGCCGTCGCTTGACATCACTGAGTCTTCAATTGACTGTTTGCCCTGATATTTCTGTTTAAACTTCACAATTGCCTGCTCAACTGCCCCTACCCTGTCCTGTTCGCCTGTTCCAACAGAAAGAGTTTCACCATTCTTAAATATAACGACTCCATTTGAACGGACATTGATATTTACATACCAAGCAGCCAAAAGATCTTGTAGCTGCTCAGCTGAAGGCTTATAAAGAGACATTTGTCTCCCTGATCGGGTGTTTTCAGCCTCAGCAGTACGAATATCTTCTATGCTTCTGAGATTTGTAAGGAGAGGTTCGGCAATAACAATCGAACCATCCGCAAGAGTTTTCATAGTCCTGTGTCTTTTGTCTGCTTCTCCGACGAATTTCGGCAACTCTGAGAGATTTTCGCATTTAATAATCCTGATACTGCTGTTTATCTTAAAGCGAGTCGAATCATTAAATACAGCCAATGCCTCATCTGAATACGAAGGAGCCACTACGCACTCGACAAATGCCGACATAATCTCTTCGGCTACGCCGAAATCTATATGACAATTAAAACCAATCGTACTCCCAAAGGCGGCTCTCGGATCGCAATCTCTTGCTTTAATATAAACTTCTCTGACTGTCTCGCTATTGTAAGACAGAGCTACGCCGCTTGGGTTGACATGTTTCATAACGGCGCAGGCAGACATATCAAAAAACTTTACAATATTCAGAGAATATGAAATATCTTCCAGATTTGTTTGAGAGAGACCGCTCTTTCCTGTTTTTAGGATTTCAATGCTACCAACCGGCGACGAATAGCCAACTGGCTTATAAAATGCCGCAGGCTGATGAGGGTTTGTCCCATATCTTAAGTCGTCAACTTTGGCATATCTGATTCCATCAATCTCGAATTCTTTGGAAAAGTCGCCGATGTTTCTCGAGATATAACTAGCTCTGGATATTTGCGCGCTCATTTCTTCTTGTCCTTGTTTATAAGGTATTATTACTGAACTGGAAAATTGAAGTATGTATCGGAAAAGGGCTCTTCTTTCAATGTAAAATGCCACCATTCTTTGTCATAAGGAACAAAACCTTTTTTAATCATTATCTTTTGAAGAAGCATCCTATTATTGTGCTGTTCAGCGGTAACATCTTTACTCAAAGGCCAGGCTTTAGTGCTGAAAAAATCAAAACATGTTCCCATGTCAATTTCGGAACACTTTCCATCTTTGCCAAGTTTAAGAATAGTTAAGTCCACTGTGCTTCCCCTTGAATGCCCTGATGGAGAAGCAATATACCCATCCCTGAAAAGGTTTCTCTTGTCAACTTCCGGATAATAAATGGCTTTATTCTTCTGATCATCAATGTTATAAGCCCATCTGATAAAGCAATCCACAGCAGCCTGAGGTCTGTATGCGTCAAATATTTTAAGTTTCATCCCTTGAGCATTCAATTCATCCTGAACGCCTTTCAAGGCAATAGCGCATTTTGCAGTCATTATACATTTGGGAGACAAATAACCGTCAACTCTTCTGCCTGTGAAATTATTATCCGAATAATATCTTGGTTCAAAAACTATATTTGGAATAATTTTTTCAGCGTAAACAAAACCCATTGGAAGATTTTGAGCATAAAGAAACGAAATTGCAGAAAAATATGCGAGGAGTAAAATAATTGCTGATTTTTTAAGAATTCGCATTTTAAATCCTACTCTGTCTTTTTAAGTTGCGGGATGATTAACTTATCACCAGCTCTGATTGAAGAAGTTCCTTTTAGTTTATCTTCATTAGCATCAATAATCTGTTTGTAATACTTGGTCGAGCTATAGAATTTTTTGGAGATTTTATAGAGATTGTCACCTTCTTGAACAATATAAATTTTGTCGTTCTTCGCAGGCGCGACACGAGACTCTTCCAGTTTTCCTTTTCCCTTCGAAGTATCGACAGATATATCGCTTTCTTTAAGCGAAATCAATTGCCTGTTTAACTCATCATTTTTTTGTTTCAATTCAGCAATTTCAGAATCAACCACAATCGAAGAATCAACAGACTGGAAAATCGGAGGCTTCGTATCCTTAGTTATCTCTTTTACCAAAGATAGTTTTGAAGCTTCTATCCATTTCTGTATAACTTCTTTATCACTTGAGTCAGGTTCTAATGCAAGATATTTTTCATAGTAGTAAATAGCTTTAACATAATCACCTTTATCCTGAGAGATCAGCGCAAGTTTATAGCTCGCCTTGGCTGAGTTTGGTCTAAGCTGGATGTATTTTTCATAATATCTGTAGGCTTCCTGAGTATTTCCTTCTGTATAAAAGTTTTCGGCTTTAATATAAATTGGATGTCTTCCATCTGAGTTATTGTCATTATCACAGGCTGATAATATTACAGATAAAATTAAAACATAGATAGTTAGGAATTTATAATAAAACTTCTTCATAAACCTAAATCTTTGAGAGTTAGTAGGTTTAAATCTGCCAAGGTTACACCGCAATCCTTAAGTAATTTCCTATGATAATCAAACTTTCCTACCTGAATTTTCTTATGAGCATCAATACCGAATGAAACCTTAGCTCCCTTATCCATAGCAATACAGAGCATTCGCTTATCTGCTTCATATATGGAGTTAGTCATATTATGGCTATTGATCTCAATTGCAACTCCATTCATATCTGCCATTTCCACAATTTTATCAATCATAGCATCATCTATAGCAGCATGAGTTGCTATCCATCTGAGCGGATGTCCAAGTATATCAATACCAGATTCTACCAGTTTTTTATTGTGATCAAGCCAGAATTCAACTATTTCGTTCTCAGAAAAACCATACTTTTTTGTTATAAAATGATAATGAACGCTTCCTATTAGCGGTTTGAGTTTATTCCTGTAGTATGTATCATAAATTAGCTTTCCATCTTGCGACATCTCTACTTCAAGACCGCAATGGATATTTTTATTTTTGTACTTTGATAGATTGCTTATGTAAGATTCCAGTTTCTCATTACCCGCGTCTTTGTATTTATCAAAAACTTTCCCGTCCCGCACATATTCCCATGCCCAAGCAACTAAATCCGGGAAATAAATAGCCATTCCGTGGTCTGTAATCGCCACAGCATCCATTTCATCTTTTTGTTTCAAGCATTCCACATACCAGTTCAGATCCAAATCTCTATCCGAACAATAACTTAAATTCGTATGCGAATGAAAATCTATCATAAAGCACCAATTTGCTGGCTAAATAAAAAAAGGCCTAAATTTTGCAGTTTAGGCCCGAAGTAGCAGTATATGAAATTACTTTGCTTTTGGAGCAGTATTTAAAACTTTTGCCAAGCGGGATTTTTTTCTATTAGCTTTATTCTTATGGATTTTGCCTGTGTTTGCAGCCTTATCCAACTTGGAGCAAGCTTTTTTAAAATTAACATCAGCCACCACAGCATCTTTCTCCAAAGAGCTTCTAAAACTCTTTTCAATTGTTTTGATCGCCGCTTTGCATGTTTTATTTCTAACTCTTGCTTTCTCACTTGTTTTAGCTCTTTTCAAGCCAGTATTAGTTGTTGCCATTTCCTATTAAACCTTTCCTTTTGTTTTTGTTATTAAACTATTTAACTATCTAATTTTGTTGCTTTTAAAAACTTTAAGTTGTGTATTATCGCATTAAAAATGAAAAAATCAAGTTCTATTGTCATTGTAATGAAAATGAGCATCGTTATATTTAACGCTACAATTGGATTAAATTAATTTAGCACAGTGGGTGGTAGTCCAACCCACTTATTTTTTTTAAACTTAGTATTCTTAACGAAACTAAGAAAGGAGCATAAAAATGGCTGCAAACGAGCTTCTTAGTCTATTGGAATATGTAGAACAGGAAAGAGGTATAAGCCGCGATGAACTTATCGAAGCTTTAGAAAAATCTCTAGCCTCCGCAGGAAGAAAAAGCATCGAATACGGGAAAGAAATAAGGGTGAAGGTCAATAGGCATACTGGTTTAATTAACGCCTATGTCGATTTCGTGGTATCAGAAAAGCCAACCCAGGGCGAATA
Organism: Lentisphaerota bacterium; assembly: GCA_037127655.1. Taxonomy (GTDB): domain Bacteria; phylum Verrucomicrobiota; class Lentisphaeria; order Victivallales; family GWF2-38-69; genus GWF2-38-69. Next base: position 4,334 of record JBAXXY010000086.1, on the reverse strand, counting down.
CATGAATATCGAGGAAGCCCTAAAAATCTCCCCAGATGTAAAAGTCGGGGATATTGTCTCGAAAGATATACCTAAAAGCGACTTCGGCAGAATAGCCGCTCAAACTGCAAGACAAACCATGCTTCAACACCTAAAAAAAGCTGAAAAGGCTAGAGTTTATGAAGATTTCAAAGATAGGCTCGATCATATTGTTAGCGGTGTTGTAAGAAGATTTGAAGCAGGAAATGTCATCTTGGACTTCCAGAAAGCAGAAGGCGTAATATCTATACAAGACAAGATACCCGGAGACAATTTCATCATGGGTGAAAGAGTCAATGCTCTGCTTGCTGAAATAAATACCACTGGCTCAGGACCAAGTTTGATTCTCACTAGAACCAGCAAGAATTTCCTTAAAAGACTTTTTGAAAGAGAAGTTTCTGAAATAGCTGACGGCACTGTAGAAATCAAAGGCGTAGCAAGAGATCCAGGATCAAGAGCCAAAGTTTCAGTAATAAGCCACAATCAAAGAGTTGACCCTATTGGAGCATGTATCGGATTAAGAGGCTCAAGAGTGAAAAATATTACTGCTGAACTAGGTGGAGAAAGAATAGACATTGTCAGATATGATGCAGATATTACCAAGTATATAGCTAATTCTTTACAGCCGGCAGTACCAGCTAGAGTAGAGTATGATGAAGAACACAAAACAGCCAATACCTATGTTGACAAAGAACAGATTAAACTCGCAATCGGGAAAAACTGGCAAAATGCAAGGCTTGTAGGTCAACTTATCGGAATCAGAGTAAATATCCTGCCACTCGAAGAAGCTCAAACAGTATTCGAAAAACAGCTCAACGAAGCAGTAAAATCATTAGCTGAAGCGCTTTCTATAAAGGAAGATACAGCAAAGGTACTTGCAAGCAACGGATTCATTACCATTGAGGGATTAAAAGCTGCTGATAAAAATGAACTCTTAGCGCTTGATGGCCTTACAGAAGAAACAGTTGAAACTATTTTAAAATCTTTAGGGAAAGCTGTTTAACTTTTATAACCCTTATTCAATAATCTTTTAAAGTTGGAATACACTTATGTTAAATACTAAAAAGGCAACTAAGAAAGAGCCGGTTGCAGAAATTCATACTACTACTGTTGGAGAGATAGCTCAGAATTATGGTCTAACAGTTGATATTACCGTAAAAGAATTAAAGAAAATCGGCATCAAGAAAAAATTGTCCTCTGACTTTGTTGAAGATAAATTTCTTGAGCAGGCATTAGAACACTTTGACAAAGCTGCCAAAGAAATCCCCTCTAAGTCTGCTAAAACCACAAAAGAAGTTAAAGCTAAAGCTATCCTTACTGATGTCGCAAAAGTCGCAACTGCGCCTCTTCTTTCTGCAACTACTTCAACTCCGGAAGATAAAGAAATTTCCCTTAAGACGCCTATAACAGTAAAAATGATAGCCGATGCCGTTGGGAAAAAACCCTCTGAAATAATTATGAATTTGATGCAGATGAACATTCTGGCTTCTATAAATCAGACTATTGACCCTAAAGTTGCTAAAACTGTATTCGATAAATATGGTTTATCTTTAGTAATCGGAAAAACTGATAAAGAAGAAGCCAAAATCGAGCATGTCTTAAAAGCTGAATCTGCTCTTAATATCGAAAAATCTCTTGATAAACCTGAAGATCTGACAGAAAGACCACCTGTTGTTACATTTATGGGCCATGTTGACCACGGCAAGACTTCAATACAAGATGCCATCAGAAAAACCAATGTTGTAAAAGGCGAAGCCGGCGGCATCACTCAGCATACAGGAGCATCTGTAATTGTGCACAAAGACAAGACTATAGTATTTATTGATACTCCTGGACACGAAGCTTTTACTGCTATGAGAGCAAGAGGAGCGAATGTTACAGATATAGTTGTCCTGGTAGTTGCCGCAGATGACGGATTTATGCCGCAAACTGTTGAAGCATTGAGCCATGCAAAGGCAGCAAAAGTTCCAATCATAGTAGCAATGAATAAAATAGATTTACACAGCGCTGATCCAGATAAAGTCCTTCTCCATATGCAGCAAAATAGTCTTACGAGTGAAGAATGGGGCGGAGATGTCGGTGTCATAAAAGTTTCTGCTCTAACAGGTAAAGGGTTACCAGAGTTACTTGACAGAATTCTTCTTGAGGCAGAGATACTTGAACTCAAGGCCAATAGAAATAGACCAGCCGAAGGTATTGTTCTTGAAGCAGAACTTGAACAAGGGCATGGCCCAGTGGCAAATGTAATAGTTAGAAATGGCTCGTTGAATATTGGTGATGTAGTTCTATGTGAACAGCACTACGGTAAAATCAAGGCTCTTATAGATGGCAATGGTGCAAGAGTTAAGAGCGTAGGTCCCAGCCTTCCAGCTAAAATAGTTGGGTTATCAGGCGTGCCAAATGCCGGAGCAATATTCAGCGTAGTTAAAAATGAGAAAATTGCCTCAGACTTAGCTTCCACAAAAGCTGATGATGTCAGATCCAAGGGACTTACTAAAACTAATACTGCTACCTTGGAAGACCTGTTTTCAGATATTAAAAACAATCAAAGAAATGACCTAAACTTAATCATAAAAACTGATGTACAAGGTACTGCCGAAGCAATCAAGGATTCTCTTCAGAAACTTCCATCCGAAAAAATAAAAGTGAATATTGTCCATTCAGCAGTAGGCGGAATATCCGATAGTGATATTATGCTAGCTTCAGCTTCCAACGCTATAGTCGTAGGATTTCATGTAAAGGTCAACACAGGTGTAAATGACTTGGCAAAAAGGCAAAAAGTCGAAATTCGTCTATACAGTATTATCTATGAATTAATCGAAGATATTAAAGACGCTCTTGAAGGCAGACTTGCTCCTGATCAGAGAGAAGTTAACCTAGGGAAAGCTCAAATTCTTAAAATTTTTGATGTTTCCAAGGGACCTAAAGTTTGCGGTTGCCTAGTCGAAGAAGGTTATATAAAAGTTGGCGGCAAGGCAAGAATTTACAGAAATAAAGAGCTTATATTTGCCGGTATTGTACAGTCTTTGAGAAGGTTTCAGAACGATGTAAAAGAGGTCAAAGCAGGACAGGAATGCGGTATTAGGCTCAATAACTTCCTAGACTTTCAGGAAAACGACTTAATTAGCATCTATGATATAGAATTCAACAAAGCATCTCTTTAAAAAAACCTTTGACAGCATTTTAAGAGTTATTGAATAAATGAGGCACAAAAGATGAAAGAAAATATCCGAATGACAAGGATTAATGAGCTTTTAAAACGAGAAATAGCTAACATCCTGGAAAAAATTATTGATAGAAAAAGTGGAAGCCTTGTCTCAGTAACTGAAGTTAAGACAACTCCAGACCTTAAGTTTGCAAAAGTCTATATAAGCATACTAGGACCGCTTGAGCCTAAGAAAGAGATATTTAAATCAATTCAAAAGAACAGGGCGTTCATTCAGTCTTCAATTGCCTCTGTTATCAGGATTAAATACACTCCTGTGCTGCATTTCACCATAGATGAAAGATTTGAAGATGGCGACAAAGTTATATCTATGATTAATGATATGGAGCATAAAACTGAACTTTAAGGAATTTATTCCATGAATAAAATATTTGCTTCGCCAAAAGAACTTTCAGATTATATCCTTACCTTGGATAATGTAATCCTGGTAACTCATGAAAGACCTGACGGTGATGCAATAGGTTCAGCCTTTGCTCTTCAGAAAGCTCTTTTGAACCTTGGCAAAGAAGCTGACATTTATTTAGCGGAAACTCTCCCTGAAAGATATGTCAGCCTTAGCAATACAAGAACTTTTATTGCTAAACCCAAAGACAATTTCGATTACAATCACTGCATAGCTCTTGACTGCGGCAATTATAGCAGGCTTGCTTTATTTGATAAGGAAATTAAGAATAAAATTCCGGTTCTTAATATTGACCACCACCCTGATAATGAACTTTTCGGTTCATCTAATTTTGTAAACCCAAAAGCCTGCGCCACTGCAGAAATCATATTTGATATAATCTCTTCTGATCAAAAATGGTTAATAGACGGCGACCTTGCAAATTTCCTCCTCATAGGAATCATGCTGGACACAGGTGGACTCAGATTCGATAATACAAATGCCGGGGTTTTAAGAAAAACGGCATCATTAATAGATTTAGGCGCTGACTATCTCAAAATAATAAAAGATATGTATTTTGCCAAACCTCTTGCCATGATGCTTCTGGAAACCGATTCCTGCCTAAACCATATGCAGACATATTTTGATGGCCGATTTGTTTACATCCATTTAAGCGAAGAACTACTCGATAAATACGGTATAAAATAT
>JBAXXY010000085.1:0-12212 GCA_037127655.1 Lentisphaerota bacterium | reverse complement strand
ATTTGGAGTGAAGGCCGAAGAGAAAGCCAAGTTCGTTATGAACACCTTGTCTGATAGATTTGAGAGTTCTTACGCTAACTGTGAGAAATTGATTCAAGAAATCTTATAAATCGAAGTTTGTCTAAGGAATTTAAGATAAAAAAGACTGGAAAGTAAATTCCAGTCTTTTTTTTCTTATCTGAAATTCAGATTAGTATCGGCGTTTTGGAGGTCTGGGCGAAAATGATATCCTTATTATCAAAAAATACTATTTCAGTATATTCATGAAAAGTCTTTGGAAAGTTTGTGACAACGGCCAAACAAGTTGCCATGATAGATCATAGAGAAAAGACTAAAAGGACATAAGAGACCAAAATACAATCTAAAGATTCTTTCTGGGTCTTTTCCAGCCTATCGGTAATGCTAAATAAAAAAGGCGCCCGTTAGTCACGGACGCCCAATGAGCAACTATCAACTATTCTTAGAACAAGCCTACAATATTTCCTTTTTCGTCAATATCGACTTTTGTGTAACTCGGATTAGTTCCCAGCCCTGGCATTGTTGAAATTGCTCCTGTCAACACATAGATAAATCCTGCGCCAGCTGAGAGGAATACTTCTCTGACTGGAATTGAGTAGTTTTTAGGCCACCCTTTCATATTAGGATCGTGCGAAAGTGAGTATTGAGTTTTTGCCATACAAATTGGAAGATGACCGAAATCTTTCTGATAATATTCCAATTGCTTTACAGCAAGTTCAGAAAACTCTACGCCGCCTGCACTGTAAACTTCCTTGCAGATTTTGTTAATCTTTTCTACGAGCGGAAGCTTGTCTTCGTAAAGCATTTTGAATTTTGAAGGTTTATCGCAGGCTTCGACTATTGCCTGAGCAAGTTCTTTGCCTCCTTCTCCTCCTAACCCATGGACATTGCTTTCAGCGACCTTGTAAGCTCCAAATTCCATAGCTTTTTTCTTTAGGAAGTCAATTTCCTTTTGTGTGTCTGTTGTAAATCTGTTGATTGCGACAACTGCAGGAATTCCGAACCTATTTATATTTGCGATGTGGGCTCTTAAATTTTCCATTCCTAGTTCGAGAGATTCCAGATCTTCAGAAACAAGTTTTGCATCAAGAGGTTTTCCGGGGACTATTTTGAATCTGCCGGAATGGCTCTTGAGAGCTCTCACTGTACAAACTACAACTGCTGCGCTTGGGTCAATTCCAGAGTATCTTGTTTTAATATCGCAGAATTTTTCGAATCCCATATCTGAACCGAATCCTGCCTCAGTTACGACATAGTCAGCTAGTTTTAGAGCTATTCTGTCAGCAATAATAGAAGAATTGCCATGGGCTATATTGGCAAACGGGCCTGCGTGAACGAAACACGGAGTATGCTCAGTAGTCTGCATCAGCGTAGGTTTAATAGCTTCTTTCATAATTACTGCCATTGAGCCTGCTATTCCAAGTTTTTCGGCGGTAACAGGTTCTCCGTCAACATTCAAAGCCATAACGCATTTGCCGAATTTTTTGCGCATATCCTGAAGATTTTCTGCAAGCGCGAGAATAGCCATTAGTTCTGAAGCTACTGATATATCAAAATTAGTATGCCTTGGCACGCCGTTATCATTATCTTTTGCGCCAGTGGTCGGAAGTCCAATTTTAATGCTTCTAAGCGCGCGATCATTAATATCTACGACTCTCTTCCAGAAAATCCTGTCCTTATCTATTTTGAGGGCTTTTAGCCCTGAACGCTTCTCAAAGTCTTCGTAACCTTTGCGTTCTTCATGGTAAAGTCTCGTGTCCAGAGCAGCAGCGCCGAGATTGTGTGCGGCTGTGATCGCATGAATGTCGCCTGTGAGATTAATATTGAAGTCTTCCATCGGAATGACCTGAGAGTAACCGCCGCCAGCCGCGCCGCCTTTAATTCCGAATACCGGCCCCATACTGGGCTGACGAATACAGGTGAAAACTTTTTTGCCTATTTTAGCCAAACCTAATGAAGATCCAATTGTCGTGACTGTTTTTCCTTCTCCCAGAGGAGTAGGATTTATTGCAGTAACAACAATAAGTTTACCATTTGGTTCATTTTTTAGCCTGTCAAGAATATCGAGGTTAACTTTGCCTTTAGTATGTCCATAAGGCTCAAGTTCTCTGTGCAAAATTCCTGCTGCTTCAGAGATTTCATTTATAGGTTTAAGTTTTATTGCCTGAGCGATTTCGATGTCTGATTTCATAATACCCCTTGTTCATAGTTAAAAATTGAGTAATGAATTATTTATGGAAATTAGTCGGCTAGAAAGTAGCATTCATAAATTATCTGGACAATCAGATTTTATAAATTTGCCTAGAAACAGTATCAATTTTATTCCATTTTAAAATTCACTATGATATAATCGATTTCAAGTATCATGCATTAGCTCATTATTGTTTCATTCAAGGGATTTTTTATGGAAGAAAATAAAATTATAACTTTTTTTGCTCCGGCAGAGAGAGCTACAGGTGATGTTATTCAAGAAGAGTCAAAGCTTTTTCACGATGGAGGCCTTTTTGAGAACCTTTCTGAAGCTGTTCCAACTATATTTTTAATCTTGAATGAGTTCAGACAAATTGTTTTTACTAATAACCGCTTACCGGAATTGCTTGGTCTGAAATCTTCTGAGTGTCTTTTGGGCAAAAGGCCTGGCGAAGCGCTTAATTGTGCCTATGCTACTGTAAATGAAGGCGGATGCGGTACTTCAGAGTTTTGTAGGGAGTGTGGAGCCGTCAGAGCAATTCTCAAGGCAATGAAAGGGATTACGGCAATAGAAGAATGTTCTCTTTTAACAAAGAACAATGATGCTATAAATCTTAAAGTCTGGGCGACTCCTTTTACTTTGGGTGAAACAAAATACACAGCCTTTGCTGTTACAGATATAAGCAGTGAAAAAATGTATCATAATCTGCAAAGAACATTTTTTCACGATATCGTAAATGTTGCGGGCGGAATATCAGGTTTAGTTGAATTATTGTCCTCTCCAAATACTACTGCTACAAGACAGGAATATATGCAAATGCTTCAAGAATCAACAAAGAAGCTCCTGGCTGAAATCGAAACTCAGCGTGAAATGTCAAAAATCAGCCAGGGAGAATTTAATATATCGCTGGATTCGTTCTCCTCTTTAAATCTCTTAAAGTCTCTAATCAGCCTCTATCAGCCGCATGAAGTTGCAAGAGGGAAATCAATTATTATCCTTCCATCTGTTCAAGATACAACTATTTTAACAGACCAGACCCTTCTTCTCAGAGTGTTGGGTAATATGACAAAAAACGCTCTTGAAGCAAGCAAATCAGGAGATAGGGTGAATTTAAACTGTTTTGAAGAGAATAATGAATTTGTTTTCTCTGTAAATAATAAAAATTTTATGCCTAGAAATGTTCAGCTTCAGGTTTTCAAGCGTTCTTTCTCTACAAAAGGCAAAGAGCGCGGAATCGGGACTTACAGTATGAAATTGATCGGTGAAAATTTTTTGAAAGGAAAAGTTCATTTTGAATCAGATGAAGTTAATGGTACAACCTTCTTCATAAGTATTCCTAAGAGTATTGCCAATTAAGGTGCTTTAGATAAAAATGATATGTTTTTAAGAAAATAATTTTTTTAGTGTTGCAAAAAAATCCGTTTACTTTAGAATCGAATCTAGTTTCATAAACTACATATATTTCTATAAATTATAACAAAATAAGGAGAGGATATGAAAAATTTATTGCTAGGCGCAATAGTTGCGTTGGGGCTAACTGCTTTTGCAGGAACATCATTGGCTAACGACGGTTCTGGATCTACACCGGTACAGTTCTCAGTTTGGCCTGGAGTTACTAATTGGCCTGATAGCTACAATGTTGATGGCGTAAAATTAGATGTACCATTTGGCTGGAATGACAGCGGCACAAATCAAAAAGTTAACGGGTTTGAGTTCGGTTTCTTCTCCCAGTCTAGAAATGTAAATGGGCTACAGTTGACAATGCTCAACCTCTCAAATTACGGTGGCGAAGGTGCCCAGATTGCTTTCTTGAATTTTGGCGATGGCTTTAAAGGCGCTCAGATTTCTGCAGGTGCGAACTGGATGTCAAAAAGCTCAGGATTTCAACTCGGCACTTTGAATGCGGCAGATGCTAACTGCAAAGCCGTTCAGGTTGGTGCAGTAAATGTTTCTAGTATTAATGCTAAAGGTGCTCAGATTGGTGTAATTAATTCGGGCTCAAACTATGAAGGTTTCCAAGTTGGCGTATTGAACATTATGGACGACGAAGATGTTCCTGGAAGAAAGCCTTCTAAAGGTTTCCAGTTTGGTTTGATTAACTATATGAATGACGGATTCCTACCTATATGCATTCTCTTTAACTACAGTTTCTAATTTAGACTCTAGTTTATCTACTAAAAGCGCAGTGTGAGAATTCACTGCGCTTTTTTTATTTTATAGGAACTTGACAAAATAATATCAATGCCTATAATACTTATATTATTTGTAATGAATACATAGGTTTAGATATGAAGTTGACGGTAAAAACAAAATATGGTCTTAATGCTTTGGCATATATAGTCAAAGAATTTAAAGGTTTGCCTATCACAGGTAAAACTATCTCAGGCAGTCAAAAGATTTCGGAGGCTTATGTTGAGCAGGTTATGCTTCCTTTGGTCTCAGGTGGATTAGTCAGGACTATCAGAGGCTCGAAAGGTGGATATATTCTAAGCAAAGATGCCAAAGATATAACTCTTCTTGACATCATTGAATTATTTGAAGGGAAGATCGATTTTTCCAGCTCTGATGAATCCGATAAATCAAGTTTACAGCCGTATGAATATTGGAGCCGGGATTTATGGAAAGTTTTTGAGTCAAAAATTAGAACAGCTGCTTCTGATTTAACTCTGGATGAAATAATTGCAAAATATATGAATAACTATAAAGAAGGAGAATATACAATATGAGAGTTTTTGATGATATCAGTAAAACTATTGGAAATACGCCTCTTGTAAAAATTAATAAGTTGATCGGTGGAACTAATTCAATTTACGGAAAACTTGAATTTTTTAATCCTACCTCTAGCATTAAAGACAGGATCGCAGTCAATATGATTGATAATGCGGAGAAAATGGGGCTTCTAAAGCCAGGTTCAGTAATAATTGAACCGACAAGCGGAAATACAGGTCTTGGTTTGGCTATGGTTGCCGCCGCAAGAGGCTATAAACTTATAATTACTATGCCTGAAACCATGTCCATCGAAAGACAGAAGCTAATGCGTTATCTTGGGGCTGAACTAGCTTTAACAGACGGTTCAAAAGGAATGAAAGGAGCAGTAGAAATGGCAGAGAAGCTCCAGGCTGATATTCCAGGTTCTTTTATACCTCAGCAGTTTAACAATTGCTACAACCCTGAAATTCACTATAAAACAACAGGTCCTGAAATCTGGAATGATTTGGATGGCAAGGTTGACTATTTTATAGCAGGGGTGGGTACCGGAGGTACAATTACTGGAGCCGGAAAGTTTTTAAAAGAGCAAAATCCATCCATCAAGCTAATCGCTGTTGAACCGTCATCCTCACCTGTAATATCCGGCGGAGAGGCAGGCAAGCATGGTATTCAAGGAATTGGAGCAGGTTTTATTCCGGGAGTTCTTAATACAAAGATAATAGATGAAATTATTACTGTCTCTGACAATGAATCTATTCAGACTGCGAAATTGTTGGCTCAAAAAGAGGGAATCCTTGCAGGTATTAGCGCTGGAGCTGCTATATTTGCGGCTTTAAAAATAGCCCAGAGAGATTCTGTTCAGTCAAAAAATATTGTAGTTATCATTCCTGATACAGGCGAGAGATACATATCTACAGATTTGTTCAAAAATTAAATAGAAAGCAGGCTTATTATGTCCAAATACGGAAATTCTACTATCACGCTTCATGAAGGTTTCAGTTCTGATCCCGCTACAGGGTCTTGTGCGGTTCCTGTCTATCAAACAACAAGTTATGTTTTTAAATCTTCAGAGCACGCCGCCAACTTATTTGCTTTAAAAGAATTTGGGAATATTTACACTAGACTCATGAATCCGACGACGGATGTTTTAGAGAAAAGAATTGCAGCTTTGGAAGGCGGAACAGGCGCCTTGGCTACATCAAGCGGAATGGCAGCAATATTTCTTGCAATTACCAATATTGCAAAAGCTGGAGACCACATTATTTCTTCTGGTTCTCTTTACGGAGGAACGGAAACCCTTTTCAGGCACACTTTGCCGCGATTCGGAATAGAAGTAACTTTTATCGATGAATTTACCGCTGAGAAAATTCAAAAGGCTGTTAAAGATAATACAAAGCTAGTTTACGGTGAAACTATCGGCAATCCCAAAGGCGATGTTCCGGATTTCGAAACCATAACTAAAGCCGCACATGCTCATAAAATTCCTGTAATTATCGATAACACTTTTGCTCCTATATTGTGCAAACCTTTTAAATATGGCGTTGATATTGTTGTTCATTCGACCACTAAATGGATAGGCGGTCACGGAAACTCTATCGGGGGAGTTATAGTTGACAGCGGTAAATTTGACTGGTCTTCAGGAAAATTCCCAGAGTTCACTCAACCTGATTCAAGCTATCATGGGGTGGTTTACCACGATGCCTTAAGCAATGTGACTGGAGTTGGGAATATTGCCTATATAATCAAGGCAAGAGTTCAGGGAATGAGGAATATTGGAATGTGCCCAAGTCCGACAAATTCCTTTAATACAATTCAAGGCCTCGAAACTTTGGCTTTAAGAATCCAAAAACATAGTGAAAATGCTCTCAAGCTTGCTGAATTTCTTGCTAACCATCCTATTGTTTTAGCGGTCAACTACACTGGATTGCAAAGCCATATATATCATAATATTGCCAAGAAATATCTAGATGGTGGATTTGGTTCTGTTATGACCTTTGAAATCAAAGGTGGAAGTGTAGCAGGCAGGAAGTTTATTGACAGCGTCAACCTTGCTAAACATCTGGCGAATGTCGGAGATGCAAGAACTCTTGTCATCCATCCTGATTCTACTACACACCAGCAGTTATCGGACTCTTCTAAACTTGTAGCAGGCGTTACTCCCGGTCTTATCAGAATATCTGTAGGCATCGAGGATATTGAAGATATAATTGCAGACATTGATCAGGCTATCAGAGCGACTCAAAAAACTGCTTAAGCTAATGAATCAAATTTACCTTGATTATAATGCTACTACACCCGTAAGTTCGGAAGTTATGGAGGCTATGCATCCATACTTCTCTACTAATTACGGAAATCCTTCAAGTTCCCACTCGGCAGGTCAAAAGGCTCTTAGAGCTATGGATTTGGCAAGAACTCAAGTGGCATCGCTACTCGAGGCAAAAGTTGACGAAATCATTTTTACTGGAAGCGGAACTGAAGCTAATAATATCGCTCTTATTGGGATAGCTAATAAATTCAAAGGCAAGGGAAATCATATAATAACAAGTTCAGCCGAACACAGTTCAGTTTATAACACTTGTAAACACCTTGAATCCTGCGGCTTTGAACTTACTTATTTGCCGGTAGATTCTAACGGAATAGTAAGCTGCGAAGACCTAAAGACATCCATTACAGACAAAACTATTCTTATTTCAGTCATTCTTGCAAATAATGAAACAGGTGTAATTCAGAATATTAAGGAGTTTGCTGCTATTGCAGGAGAACATCGAATTGTTTTCCATACGGACGCAGTTCAGGCGGCAGGGAAAATAGCCCTGGATGTAAGTGAACTTGGAGCTGACATGATGTCAATTTCAGCGCACAAAATCTATGGGCCGAAAGGCGTTGGCGCTTTGTTTATCAGAAGAGGCTTGTCCTTATCCACTCTGATTCATGGCGGTGGACAGGAACGCAAACTTCGTTCTGGCACAGAAAATGTGCCGGCTATTGTAGGTTTCGGCAAGGCGTGTGAAGTAGCCAAACTTAATTTAACCTTAAATTCTGCCCGTCTTTCTCAAATAAAAAATCTGCTTGAAAAAGAAATCCTTTCCCGTATAAAAGGCAGCAAAATAAATGGTGTTGGAGCCCCAAGAGTATCGAACACAACAAATATAAGTTTCGTAGGAACTGAAAGCGAAACGCTGTTAGTTAAACTTGACCTTAATGGAATATTTGTATCATCAGGTTCTGCATGTGGAGCGGCAAGTTTGGAACCTTCCAGGACTCTCAAAGCCATGGGGCTTACGGAAGTACAACAACATAGTGCTCTTCGCTTCTCTGTCGGCTTGCAAACAACCTCTCAGGATATAGACTTTACAGTCGAAACATTGAAGAAATTATCAAACCAATAAAATAACTGATTGGTTTACATGGTTGGGAGAAAATACTAATGACTACTCAAAAGACATTTGTAGCAGCTTTAAGCGGTGGAGTTGATTCTTCGGTTGCTGCTGCCATTTTTGTAAGAAGTGGGCACAAAGTCGTTGGTGCTACTCTCAAAATGAAAAACTGCGATGATACAAAGGAAAAAACCAAAGCCTGTTGTGGTCTTGATGATAATATTCAAGCGAGACTTGCCGCTGATAAACTTGGAATACCTCATTATTTTGTTGATGGCAGAAAAGAGTTCAGAGAAAAGATTCTTCAGTATGCTATGAACGAATATGCTGTTGGAAGAACTCCTAATCCTTGCGTCCTGTGCAACTTCTACTTGAAGTTTGGCGCTTTGATGAGATTTGCAAAAGAGATCGGAGCTGGAGGAATAATAACTGGACACTACGCAATTATAAAAAGATATGGCAGTGCTGACGCCAGAATTTTCAAGGGCGTAGATGATAATAAGAATCAGACCTATTTTCTGTGCGGTTTAACTCAGGAACAAATTAATTTTTCATATTTCCCTTTAGGTGAATTAACCAAACCTGAGGTTAGGAATTTAGCAGAAGAATTTGACTTGCCAAACGCAAAGAAAGAGGAGAGTCAGGACGCTTGTTTTGGTTACAAGGGCGAAACCTTTGCTCAAACTCTTTCCAGAACTTTCAAGCATCCTGCCAAACAGGGCAATATAATTGATGAAAATGGTAAAATCCTAGCTAAACATGATGGTATTGAGAACTTCACGATAGGTCAGAGAAGAGGACTTGGTATTGCTTTGGGAAGTCCAGCATTTGTTGTAAGCATTAACTCTATATCAGGTGATGTAGTAGTAAGTTCGAATCCTGAACTTCTTTTAATGAAAACCTTCACTGCAAGCAATATGAACTATCTTGATTTTCAAACTCAAACTCTTGAATGCGAAGTTCAGACTCGTTACAGGCAGACGCCTCAAAAGGCTGTTGTTTCTAAGTTAGACAATCATAGAACCAAAATTGAACTAGCCGAACCTCTCAGAGCCGTAACCCCTGGGCAAGCTTTGGCTATCTATAATGGTGATCAGCTTATAGCAGGTGGGTGGATCGACTATCTTACCGGTTCAAAATGAATGGGAATTATGCTTAACCGTAGAATGAGTCTTGTAGCGAATAGTCTTTCATTATTGTTTATATAAGGAGTCATGAAAAAGCCTTAAGCTGTCTCCCTACGAAAGATTCTATTATTGAAGTCTCTTTTGAAGAAATTAGAATGCAATGATTCATTAATATTGTTTTTATCATATACTTCATTAAATCTAGTATTTGAAAGTAGGCTAAAAAAGTTAGGTAATTCTGACTTAAAATATAAGATATAGGAAATATTTAAATTTTATGCTGCTGCTTAGAGATCATATTGGTATATTCGGCAGAATGAATGCCGGGAAAAGTTCTGTTATGAATCTGCTTACCCAAAGTGATACATCGATTGTAGATCCCACACCAGGCACAACGGCAGATACAAAAATCACTATGATAGAACTGCATGGGCTTGGTCCTGCAAAGCTTTTTGATACAGCAGGAATGGACGAGTCAAACGAACTTGGGGACAAGAAAAAAAGTAAAGTGTTATTATGCTTGAAAGAATGTGATCTGGTTCTGCTTGTCATTGATCCTAGAATTCAGACATTTGAGACTGAAAATGAAATCCTTAACAGTGCGAGAGAACAAGACAAGCAAATCATAATTATAGTTAACATATTCAATGGACTGGACTACACTAAAGAAATATATAAATTTGATCAAAATATGCCACTGATAAAGTTTTATGGAAAGATCTGTATTTCAGCTAGCGACCCGTCATGCCGGCAAAACCTAATCAATTTTATCCTAAAGAATTATGTTCCAAAAAATGTTAAAATAGACCTCCTTCCATTTATCAAAAAAGATGAATTTTACATTTTAAATATTCCGATGGATGAAGAAACTCCTCATGGGAGATATTTAAGGCCACAGGAAATGAGCGAAGAATACATAGCAAGGCATTGGGCTTTTCCTGTTTCTTACAGAATGGATCTTAGCAATGCAAGATCTGGAAAAGTTCAGGAAAAGGAACGCTTCACCAGATTTCTTGCCAGTTTCAGTAAAAGACCAAAGTTAATGATAACTGATTCACAGGCAATGGATATTGTCAAAGATTGGCTGCCTGAAGATATTATGCTTACTACTTTTTCCATAATGATGGTTAATTACATGAGTAGTGGCATGCTGAAAGGATTCGTGGATGGCGTGAAAGTTATCGATAACTTGAAACCAAACGATAAAGTCTTAATAGTTGAAGCCTGCAATCACTCTAGAATAGCCGAAGATATTGGAACTTCTCAAATACCTAAAATTCTTAACAGGAAAATCCCAGGATTGATAATTGAGCATAACTTTGGAAGAGAATTTCAAGAAAATGCTAACCTCAGTGTTTATAAGCTGATTATTCACTGCGGCGGCTGTATGGTAACTCCTCAAACTATGTCTGCAAGAATAAGAGATTTGTCGCACCTTGGAATTCCTTACACCAATTACGGAGTGTTCCTTTCTTGCCTCCACGGTAAACATTGTCTGGATAGGGTGCTGAAACCATGGGGAATAACGGCGTAGAAAATCAAGTTGAATTTTGCCCCTGAAACTAGCATTAATATAATGAAAAATAGTGAGATTTTGTAATGCTGCAAAAGCAGGTTCAAACGGATAATTTTATGGTTATAGACTATCAGAAAAAGATTATTGATAAAATTTTAACTATTAAAAAAGAAAGAAATGCTATTATCCTTGCTCACAATTATGTGCTTGGAGAAGTTCAGGATATAGCAGACTTCACAGGAGATTCTCTAGGACTAAGCAGAAAAGCAAGAACAGGACATAATAGTATTTTGCGGCGTAAAATTTATGGCTGAAACAGCTAAAATTCTTTTGCCTGAAAAGATAGTTCTTCTTCCAGTTATTGATGCCGGTTGCCCTATGGCTGATGCCGAAGGCGTAAGAGACCTCAAGAAGAAATATCCTAGCCCAAGTCCAACGGTAAAGTTGAGATTATGAGGCTAGACCGGATACTTTTGGGACACTACAACCTCTTTGCCACGATATATTTTTTCGTTCCTTTGCCGGGTTTAAGTTTAAGGGCGTTGTAAATTTTAGTATGGCATGGTTCGGCTTGACCGGACACTCTGACATGGTGGATGCGCTGTTTGTTATCGGGGATGATGGTCGTAGATCTCTGATGCGTTCCTAATACTTTGCAAATAGATGCCCACCTGCGTGTGTCTCCAGACTGGTTTAGTCTGTATTCAATATTGATTAAAATGTGGTAAGCAAGAATCGAAATAAACAGATGTCCTTTGGTTCTTTCGGCTCCCTGATGGTAAATGGGTCTTGCGCCGAGTTCTGATTTCAGGCAGCGGAAGGCTTCTTCCACCCTTGTCAGAGTCATATAGAGCGTCCATATTTCCTCTGGGGTTTTATCTTTAAGGGTTGTTTCTATTACATACGCCCCGTTGAGAGGATTTGAGGCATTCTTTTCAATGTCGAAGACCGGATTTTCCCGGAAGTTGAGTTCAATTGTAGAGCCTGGGTTTGCCGGATCAGCAGTAAGTTCAATGCTGAAGTACTTGCATAAGTTTGCATAACGCTCTTCCCGTCTGCCTATTTTTTTATATATTTTGTCTGTCTGCTTAATGCTTCCTTTTCTTACAGATCTCTGAAGAGGCTAAATCTTCAGATGCCCGTTCAGTCCATCGTCTGCTCATGGCATCTTCTTTTTCCTTCCTTCCCTCGCTGACGCAGAGAATTTCAACTGTATCGGCATTGGGGACTTCTTTTATTCTGATTTCCTTACCATTTTTTGTGAAGGATTTGAA
>JBAXXY010000084.1:0-12275 GCA_037127655.1 Lentisphaerota bacterium | reverse complement strand
GTAATATCTTCAATGTATTTTTCTATGGAAATATGACTTGAGTCAGAGAGATTAAATAAAACCTCATCCACTAATTTCTCTAGATATTCCTTAAGGGAGATTTCATTGAAGCTCTCTGAACGATAGAGTTTGTCATAAAGTACGCTCATACTCAGCAGTCTATTTTGAGCATCATTCAGAGCATTTATCGCCGACTGGTCTTTCATGGAAGCTGCCTGAAGCATAAGCAAGCCAGACACAATGGACATATTGTTTTTAATGCGGTGATGGACTTCCTTGAGTATTATTTCTTTTTCCTTGAGCAGCAATTTGATTTTCTCTTCTGCTTTCTTTCGTTCGGTGATCTCTCGGGAAATGGCAGATAATCCAACGATCTTGTCATTTGTATCTCGTATTGGTGACACATTAAGGGAAATATCGATTAGTTTTCCTTCTTTTGTTTTTCGGATGGTTTCATAATGTTCAACAACTTCATTGTTTGTTATTTTTTTGATTATGAAAGGTAATTCATCTGGCATTTCAGAAGGAATCAAAGTTGAAATATTTTTGCCGATGATCTCATTTGCTCTGTAGCCGTATATTTGCTCTGCAGCTTTATTCCAGCTAGTTATGGTTCCATCAGTTTTTTTACCGACAATAGCATCGTTTGCAGAATCTATAATTATAGCCAGTGCATGGTCTTTCACCTGTAGTTCCTGCAGCTCATTTGTTAGTTTTTTTCGTTCGGCAATCTCTATATTCAGGCTGTCTATTGATGTTGTGCTTTTCTTTAAATTCAGCGTCATAGAGTCAAAGGCCCGAGATAAGTGTCCCACCTCATCATTTGAGTCAATAGATGTTTTATAGTCCAGGTTTCCGCCGCCGATGATTTCGGCGCCTTTCTCGAGTTTCTCAATAGGTTTAGCTATCCATAAAGCAACAAATCGGCCTAGAACCAATGATGCCAGAATGACCAGAACTATTATTGATATAAAAATAATCCTGATTCTTTTCAGAGGTGCAAAGGCTTCTGATTCGTCAATTTCCGAGATTAATGACCAATTCATCCTCGGCACAGCAAGATGTACTCCAAGGTTAGGGATGTTTCGGTAATCAGGATAGTGATTAACAGTGTTTTCTTTATAGGTATGGTAATTAAGAGGCACTTTCAGCTTCAATACTGAACCTTCTATGAATCTTGACGGCGTAATCATGTAGCCGCCATTATTTACAAGATAGATTTCTCCTGTCTCGCCCAGCCCGGTTCTATCGGTACAAATAGTATTCAAATAGTCCAGTTTTACTCTTGCGCAAAGTACTCCCAGAAAATGATTTGTTTCAGAATCCAGAATCGGAGCCGATACCGCCAGTAAAGGCTGATTATACATTTCTGAATAATAGATATCCTTAATGAAAACACTTTTTTGTCCGTCAAGGAAAAGCGAATCGGTGGACTTATCCTGGCCGATACTATCTTTATTGCTTGATGCTACCACTTTGCCTTTGTCATCAGTCAAGAGGAATTCAGCTATGGCAGGATTGGCTTCTTTGGTTCTGATAAGCCTTTTCTCTGCCCGTTTAAATAATTCTTCTTTTGAGCAATGTACATCGAATCCGATGAGAAAATCTTCAAGAGTTGGGCTTTTTGATAACTGCCCGACAGAAATCTCCAGCATATTAAGATAGGTGTTTATATGATCAAGCCGCAGCTCAGCCGATATAGTAAGTTTGTTATATATACTTTCCTTAAGGGTCGAGTTCACTTCATTATAAAAGTAACTCGCAGCCCCGATCGTAATGATCAATCCTGCGACAAGAAAGTAGAGGCTTATCCTATTTGCTATTTTCATCTTATTTGATTTCTTACTGTTAGAATTCGTCCATCTATTTGTGTTCTTTGGTTTTTTCTGTAGCTTTATAAGTGATTCTAGTATGGGGGGGGTAAAAACAATTAGTTGCCACAAAAAACATAAATAATTCGTTATTCGTCCTTAGAAGCCCATCAGAAGACTCCTAGCCAAGCAAATCTCACAACCGCTTAAGCAAAATTACACACGCTGATTTTGTCATCCTCCGAACTTGAGTAACCCGCTTTAAAACTATGCTTCTTCCTCGCTCAAACCTTCATCAAGCCTTTTGCCACATGACAGGAGAATGCTCCAAAGGAACGGGGGAATATTCCGGTGAAGCTCCGGAACCCTCCGGCAGAGCTCCGCAATACTCCGAAGGAACTTCGGAATGCTCCGAAATCGTTTGGGAGTACTCCGGCAGAGTTTCGAAATCCTCCATTGAAGCTTCGGATGTCTCCAGAAGAGCGTCAGAGTATTCCCCCAGAGCATTGAAGGGTAGAAATGCTGTTAAGTTTTGCTGATTTGAATAAATCAAGAGTTTAGATAATGAGCCGCAAACCCGCTGAGTTCAGAAAAGCCGTAACACAATATCTCAGTAAGGAGGTAACAAGATAAAAAATGGGTATTATTAAACCAAAAGACGCAAACAAAAGCAAGAACCATAAAGATAACAATTGAAGGCGATCAGTTCATAGCCATACTCAGTCGGCAATTATATCACTTCATCGGAAATGCAGGGTTTTTCTATCACTCTAGTCAAGACTGACGCCGAAATCCTGAAACTCTGGGACGAACCAGTTCACACCATAGCATTAAAGTGGTAACGCTAATTCTTTGAGCCCAACCACACCCTTGATATGTAATGCAAGACTATTAGAAGAAGTGATAAACTGGAAATAACTACGGCCAATCCAAGAACAGGACTCTTGTGGAAGCTTGAAACCCAGGCGGCGCCAAAAGATCCCGAGAGAAATGTCAAAAACAAACAAGCCCCCATAGCATGACCGCTTTTATCCGGAAAGAAATCCAGTGCTCTCATCTGCGCAGGCGTAAACATCAGGCCGAAACTAAATCTAGTGATACCAAAGGCTAGACTTACTAATATAAGTTGAGCCAACCATACATCTTGGAAGTAATTTACTACTAATAAGAAAGCAGCACATAAAGTTATCAGGTCTGCCATAAGCATTATATCAATATATTTTTTATTTTTATTCAGAGCTTTAATGCGCTTAGAGTAAAAAGAACCAAGAAAATAAGCTCCAGAAGAACATAAAAGGATAAGAGAATAGAGGGTAGGAGAAAAATGAAGGTCAGTGATATAGATAAAACTCGAGATGGTTATAAATGCAAAATAAATGGCATAATTCCCCATAATCATCAAGTTATTAATTGAGTAATGCGTGTGCCGTACAACTCTAAAATAATCTCCGAACCAAACAAATAGTGACGGAAGTTTTCCCGTTTTATTCTTGTTGGTCTCCTTAACATTCTTGATTAGAAATATGAGCAAAATGACTCCTGCGACAAAGCTAAAAAAGAAGGTAGCTCTCCAGCTAAACCAATGAGTTAACTGAGCGCCAAATACGGGCGCCAAAGCCGGCGAAAGCACTAATCCCATATTAATCAGATTTATAGCTTTAAATAACTCAACGCCTTCAAGATAATCATTTAGGAGCAGTCTGCAGACAATTGCAAAGACAGAGGTTATTACTCCTTGGAAAAATCTTAAAACCAATATCACATAAATATTAGGAGAAAGAGCTATCAGTAAAGAAAGAACACAATAGATAATAAGGTTAACTATTAAAATAGGTTTCCTTCCATAGGTATCGCTGAATACTCCCCAAATCAGAGTCCCAAAAGCCATACCGATGAGAAAAGTAGTGATAGTTAACCCCACAAGAGCCCCTGTAGTATGCAAATCTCTTACCATTTCAGGCATAGCAGGAACATAGATATCAGTCGAAGAAATCGAAAGGACTATCAATCCAAGCATTATATAGTTTATAAAATATTTATTCATTCTAAAAGATGTATTGTCCTTTCGTTATCAGACTATAAATTCCGTACCTACCTGGGCAAAGAAAAATTTATCGCCAAATTCAGCCTTCAACCTTGCTTCTTTTTCAGGTCCGGTACAATGACAGGTACCAATTTTTTCGACCCTGAATTCCTTTAGAGCTTCGATAGTTTTCGATACTCTGTTTTCATCAGCCTGAACCATATGTGTTCCGCCTAAGACTGCATAAAAACTATTAATACAAAGTTTTTCTGAAATATGATTCATTATATTAACCAGTCCTGTATGAGCACAGCCGAGCAGAAGAATAAATCCATTAACTGAATTAATAGCTAAAGAATTATCATCGGAAATAGGGTCTATCTCCAACCTGTCAGTACTTGATACTGACAACAAATCTTTCTCTAGCAGTTCAAATGAGCTTTTGCGCTCCACTTCGCCTGTTAGGTATATGTCCTTTGATATCTGTTTAAAATCTTTTGAGAACTTAAAATCTGCTCCCAACGACTCAAGAAACTCCTTTCTTGCCGGAATTCCGGCAAATATTTTCTTATGATCATCCTGGACATACCTTACAGAGAATATTCCAGGATGAGCGTAGATAGGAGTATAAGCATTTCTATACCTCAGAACTTTCTCCAATCCTCCGCAATGGTCAGAGTGCCCATGGCTGAGTATTATCGCCTTTATATTATGCAAGTCCTTATTAAGCATGATGGCATTTTCAACGACCCCGTACCCTGCTCCTGTATCAAAGAGATAGTTCCCGTCATCAGTTTCCAGATAAGCTGAAAAACCGTGCTCAGCAATACATCTGCTAAATGTTTTGACACTGTTATTGCAAAGAATTGTAATTTTCATCATTCCCTCCTGGAAGAAGCAAGAGCTTGCTTTTATATCTATTGCCGTATGAGCTCAAAGAGCTTCTGCTTGACAATATCAGCATGTTTAATTTCTCCGCTTGATTTCTTTTCGCGGACTTTTACTCCCAACCACTTTTCAATAATTTTTCCTTCTGGAGAAATCAGAAAAGTTGACCTGATAACTCCTTCAGTTTTCTTGCCGTACATAACCTTTTCACCCCATGCGCCGTAGGATTTAATCATACATCTGTCAGGATCACTTAGGAGTTCTATTTTGAGATTGTATTTATCAATAAATTTCTTGTGAGATTCGACCGAGTCAGCGCTTATGCCGATAACATGGCATCCGAGATTTTGAAAATCAGCTAAACCATCTGTAAAATCGCAAGCTTCATTAGTGCAACCTGGCGTATTGTCTTTCGGATAAAAGTAGAGCACAAGCCATTTGCCGGCATAATCTTTCAATGAAACTTCTTTGCCATCCTGATTCTTCAATTTGAAGTTGTAAGCATTTTGTTCATTCATAGTTTTTAAGCCTTATTTGTATAAGTAATATTTCTCAGTTTTTTTCTTAAATTCTTCAGACTGGGCTTTCCAGTTTGATAATACTTTCTGTACAGAATCTGATTCTCTCAATAGACTGCTTCCACTCAAAAGGTCTACCCAGTATCGCCCATCTTTATCGGGTGATCTGAACTCAAATTTATCCTTATAGAGCTCTCTGATTTTGAAGATCATATTTACCGCAGTTTCAGCCGCTCTAAAGTTACGATTGTCTGTGATGCAAACTCCGATTCCACCGCAGAGTTCGCCTTTATATTTGTCGGCAAGCGGAGTGAAATAAAGACCTCTAAACTTAACTCCAGCGAGTTTAAGCTTATTCATCTCATCTGCTAATTTCTCGGGATCCTGTATCCACGGAGCACCGATCTGCAGAAAAGGCATTGCAGTTCCTCTGCCGACAGACAGATTCGTCCCTTCAAAAAAACAAGTCCCTGAATAGACAAGCGCAGTTTCTGCCGTCGGAATATTCGGAGAAGTTGGTATCCATTGAAGTTTGGTGTCCTGCCAAAACATATCTCTTTTCCATCCGCTCATTGAAATAACTGTCAATTTGCATCTGATATTCATCTTGTCATTGAGGTATTTTGCAAGTTCGCCACATGTTAAACCGTATCTGACCGGAATCGGCGCAATCCCCACAAAGGAGAGGAAGTCTCCTCCTGCAATACCGCCTTCAACAATGTTTCCTGAGATTGGATTGGGACGGTCAAAAACTACAAACTCCTTGTCGAATTCTTTGCAGGATTGCATAGCCTGAACCATTGTCGAAATGTATGTATAAAACCTTGCCCCGACATCCTGCACATCATAGGCAAGCACATCAATATCTTTGAGCATTTCCTGAGTTGGAGCAATACCTGTTCCATTCTTGTAGAGGCTGTGAACGGGCAAACCTGATTTTGAGTCAGTATATGAGTCAACATTATCGCCAGGTCCTGCATCGCCGCGAACGCCATGCTCCGGGCAATAAAGAGCTTTCAGATCAGTCTTAGCTTTCAGAACATCAATCGTCGGCACAAAATCAGAATTCATCCCAGTCTGATTAGTTATCAACCCTACTCTCCTCCCCTCAAAAACATCCGAATACATCGCAATATTGTCAATCCCAAACATAACTTTCTCCCCTCCAAATGAATTTGAAATAATTCCTAAAAAAATAATAATAATATATTTAAATTTCATAAGTATTTAAAATAGTTCGAGCTGTTCGGGGGTGTTTGGGGATGATTGTTTTTTACGGGGTTTGCCTTTGTGGCTGGCAAGGGTCGGCTGACCTTCTTTAATGGCGTTATTCTCAAGGTTTTCGAGGATTTCTTTTGCCCTTTTAATGACCTTCTCAGGAAGACCGGCAAGTTTGGCTACATAGATTCCATAACTTTTATCTGCGGCACCGGGAATTATCTGTCTCAGGAAGATGACTTTATCGCCATACTCCTTGACTGCTACATTGAAGTTCTTAACGCCTGAACAAGTCATAGCAAGTTCTGTAAGTTCATGATAGTGTGTCGCAAAAAGAGTTTTTGCCCTTGAAGCAGGAGTATTGTGTATAAATTCAGCTACAGACCATGCGATGCTCAAACCATCAAAGGTGCTTGTGCCTCTTCCTATTTCATCAAGGATGACTAAACTCTTTGCCGTGGCATTATTTAGGATATTGGCTGTTTCGACCATTTCGACCATGAATGTGCTCTGTCCTTTGGATAAATCGTCGGATGCCCCTACCCTCGTAAAGATTCTGTCAACTATCCCTATTTCGGCTTTCTCTGCAGGAACAAACGAACCCATCTGCGCCATCAGCACAATCAACGCCACCTGTCTGATATAGGTTGACTTACCGGCCATATTCGGACCAGTAATGACGATGATATTATTCTCCCTATTGTCTAAAAATGTATCATTAGAGACAAAGCGTTCATCCTTGAGCAGTGACTCGACTACAGGGTGTCTGCCACCAGTGATACTTAACACATCATCGTTTGTGATAGTCGGTCTGCGGTAATCATTCTTTCTGGCAGTTTCGGCAAAAGCGCAAAGTACATCAATGGCGGCTATTGCCTGGGCAGTATCGCGGATTTCCTTTGTAAATGAGGCGCATTTTTCTCTGATTTCCTGGAATATCTGATATTCCAAAGCCTTTGCCTTGTCTTCAGCTCCAAGGACTTTGTTCTCAACTTCTTTTAGTTCGGGAGTAATGTAGCGTTCTGCATTAACCATGGTTTGCTTGCGGATATAATCCTGAGGCACTGACTGGAGGTTTGATCTGGTTATCTCGATGTAGTAACCAAACACATTATTAAAACGGATCTTAAGTGACTTTATGCCAGTCCTTTCCTGTTCCTTAGTCTGGAGAGCTGCTATCCAGTTTTTCCCGTCTCGTGACGCCGATCGAAACTCATCAATTTCGGCATTGTAACCATCCCGAATCATCCCGCCATCTGTTATTGCAAGCGGAGGTTCTTCGACTATGGCTTTATCTATAAGTGTAGTAATATCAGGGAAGAGTTTTATCTGTGAATCTAAGTCTTCAATTAGAGATGCCTTGTAGTTTGATAATATGGTTTTAAGACCAGGCAACATCTCCAGGCTTGATGCTAAAAATGACAGGTCTCTGGCATTAGAGGAACCGATATTGATTCTTCCAATGATTCTTTCGAGGTCTTTGACTGCGCATAATGTTTCCTGAAGTTCTGCGAGAGTAAGAGGTTCATCCTTAAAAGATTCCACGCTTTCAAGTCGCTGGCATATCCTATCTTTTGAGTACAAAGGTTGAACTATCCATTCGCGTAAAAGTCGGCCGCCCATAGATGTTCTGGTATCGTCCAGAACGGTTATTAATGAGCTTTCCTTCAAACCTCTGGCAGACTCCAAGAGTTCCAGATTTCTTCTTGTGGCATTGTCCAGGAGCATAAACTCTTTGGTATTGTAATATTTCAGGGAAGAGATGTGCTTAGCTTCGTGCTTTAAATTCTCCACTGCATAGTAGAGCGCGACTCCGGCAGCAGATATGGCAGAAGTCAACCCATGGCATCCGAATGATTCCAAAGTAGCGACTGTAAAATGGTTTTTCAGATAGTTTTCACAAGTGTCCAAGGCGAAAACATCATCTTCAAGAGCCGTCCAGAGCATAGTTGAATCTGAAAGAAGCTTATTGTTCTGAGTCTTCCAGTCGGCAAAGAGAGATTCTGAAATAAGAACTTCTTTTGTTTGAAGTCTTAACAACTCATTAGAAAGTTCTTCTAATGAATCAAGCTCTGTTATTTTAAAAACTCCCGTACTGACATCCAGATAAGCCAGACCAAATTTTCCTTTAATCCCTGAGTAAACAGCAGCCAGATAATTGCTCTGAGTCGGAATCAGCGTTGAAGTATCAATAAGTGTGCCAGGAGTGATGATTCTGGTCACTTCTCTTTTAACTATTCCTTTGACATGTTTAGGGTCTTCGACCTGGTCGGCAATGGCTATTTTTACTCCTAACTGAGCTAATTTTGGAAGATAGTTGTCCAAAGCGTGGAATGGTATTCCGCACATAGGAATAGCGTTTCTTTTTGTCAGGGTGATGTCGAGAAGTTTGCTTCCTCTCACGGCATCATCAAAGAACATTTCGTAGAAGTCGCCGAGCCTGAAAAACAAAATAGCGTCAGTCGGTATAGTATTTTTCACTTCCCTGTACTGACGCATCATCGGAGTTAAAGCTTCATTGGACTCGATATTATTTTGCATACTTCAACAAATCCTAAATCATAATATCGAAATTCTAAACAAATTCCAAAGCTTTAAATATTAAATTTTAAAACTTGTTTCGTACTTAGTATTTCGGATTTCATGCTTAAAAACTTCCTTTTAGTCCATCAATCATGCTGTAAACGAATCTGCCTGATACGACAGTACCCATCACTCTGCCCTTGACTTCCTTGCCATTGAATGGGGTATTTCTCGACTTTGAGTAGAAACTGTCGGCATCAATTGTATATGAAACATCAGGATTAAATATAGTTAAATCTGCTTTTTTGCCCATCTCAATAGAACCGATATCCAAACCCAAAACCTGAGCAGGCCCGACTGTGAACTTTGAAATCAGGTCTGACAACGACAAAAAGCCTTTGTGATAAAGTTCCGTTAAACAGATTGAAACAGCTGTTTCAAGTCCAACCACTCCAAATGGGGCGTAAGCAAACTCGACAAGTTTATCAGTGCTGGTATGTGGAGCATGGTCAGTAGCTATCACTGAAATAGTTCCGTCCTGCAAACCTTTGATGAGTTTCTTTCTATCTTCCTCAGACCTTAATGGCGGACTCATCTTAAAGTTTGTGTCATAATCCTTTATACATTCGTCAGTCAATGCAATGTGATGAGGAGTAACTTCAGCTGTTACTTTGACTTTCTTCTTCTGAGCGTCTCTGATCATGTCCACGCTTGCTCCGGCGCTGACATGCTGAATATGCACTTTCCAATCTGCCGCTTCAGCAAGAATTATGTCTCTGGAAACCATAATTGTCTCGGATGCTACAGGGATTCCTCTTAAACCTTTTATCGTGCTCCAATAACCTTCAGCCACAAGCCCGCCTTCGGCTAAAAACGAATCCTGACAGTGATCCAGAACCGGTATTTTAAAAGTCTTTGAATAAATAAGAACATGTTTCATGAGCTCATGATTCTGAACACATTTTCCGTCATCTGTTACAGCCACTATCCCGGCTTTTTTCAGCCCGCCGATCGGACTCATTTCCACACCTTCGCTTCCTTTGGAAATACATCCTGAAGGAAGGACATTGACGCAGGCAGACTCTTCGCAATGAGTTTTAATGTATTCAATCGTGCTTGCATTGTCTGCCAGAGGGTTTGTATTGGGCATTGCAACAATAGTAGTAAAACCACCTGCTGCGGCGGCCATAGTTCCAGTCCTGATAGTTTCTTTGTCCTTTCCGCCCGGTTCTCTCAGATGAACATGCATATCTATGAATCCCGGGGCAATAACCATCCCTTTCAAATCTATTTTCTTTGGGTTAGATATTTTTGAAGGGTCAGCGAAAAGACCGTTTTCTATGCCAATATCACAAATGGCATCAACGCCATTTTTCGGATCAATGACTCTGGCGTTTTGAAGTATGTAATTGCTACTTTCTTTTTTAGTTACCATAATAATTTAAGCCTCGCAGTAGTTTAAGATTTTAGACAGCCAGATACAAGGTATAGAACAGCCATTCTGACAGCCAGACCATTAGTAACCTGTTCAAGAATAACAGACTGTTTTCCATCGGCAAATTCTGAATCAAGTTCGACACCTCTATTGATTGGTCCGGGATGCATTATCAGGGCATCTTTCTTGACATACTTTATGCTCTCTCTATTTATCCCATATACCGAAGCATATTCCCCTATGCTTGGGAAGTATGAAGCTCTCTGGCGCTCGTGCTGAATTCTAAGGAGATTAACCACATCGGCATCAGCCACGGCGTCTTTCAGATTATCACAGAGTCTTACTCCGATTTTTTCAAATTCTTTCGGAAGAAGCGTCGGCGGACCTGCTATAGTAACATTTGCGCCGAGTTTAAGTAATGCGTAAATATTACTTCTTGCTACACGGCTGTGAAGGATGTCGCCGATAATTGAGATATTAAGCCCTTTTATTTTTTTCTTCTTTTCTCTGATTGTAAAGATGTCCAGAAGCGCCTGAGTAGGATGTTCATGAGCTCCGTCTCCAGCGTTGATAACTGCGCACTTGAGGTTTTTAGCCAGGAACTGATGAGCTCCTGAAGCCGCATGCCTCATTACAAGTATGTCAACCTGCAAGGCTTCAATATTTTTAGCTGTATCAAGGAGTGACTCCCCTTTGCTTAAAGAACTTGTCGAAGCTGACATATTAACTATATCCGCACTAAGCCTCTGTTCTGCAAGCTCAAATGAAGCTCTTGTCCTGGTGCTTGGTTCTACAAAGAAATTTACTACAGTTATCCCCCTCAGGGCCGGAACTTTCTTTACTCTACGCTCATTAACTTTCTTAAATTCTTCAGCTGTATCGAGGATGAATGTGATCTCGTCTGCAGACAGATCCTCCATTCCCAGCAAATCTTTTCTTGTCCATTTAATCTCTGTCATTTTTAGCTCTCTTTTCTAGATGTAGTATAAACAATGTCTTCACCGTCATGATCCTTGAAGCAGACATGAACTTTCTCTTCTTGCGGCACAGAATATTTCATCCCTACAAAGTCAGCAGAAATCGGAAATTCTCTACCGCCTCTGTCCACAAGAACAGCTAGCCTGATAGTTTTCGGTCTGCCAAAGTCTGTAATCGCATCGAGCGCGGCCCTGATAGTTCTTCCGCTTGACAAAACATCGTCCACAAGCACAATATTTCTGTCATTAACATCAAAAGGAATGCTTGTTTCAAGTATCCTTGCAAGGTTCTTTCTCATGCCGATATCATCACGATACATGCTCGTGTCAATCGTACCGATCAGAGGTTTATTCCCAGACATGGCAAAAACCCTTTTATAGAGCCTCTGTGCCAGCCATGCCCCTCGCTTTTGAATTCCAAGAAAAGCCATGCTTTTAAGCTCTTTGCCGGGGAAACTTTCGATGACTTTGGAGGCTAACCTTTCTATGGCAAGCTCCATCGCTTTGGCGTCCATCAAGCGATTTTCTATTTTATCTTCCATATAGTTTTGCTTTCGCCTTTTTGTAAAAAATTCTAAAATCTCTAAGAGTTAAATGGAAGAACGATACAGATACACCAGCTATCTTTCAAAGGATTTAACGATTTTCTAACCATGAAACTATAGCGGGTGTTCATATCCGAAATGCCCATCGGCAAGCAAGTCTGAATTAGTTTTATAATCCTTGACCCATACGCCTTCAATCTGACTCAGGAAAACGCCTATTCTGGAAAGTTCGACATCCTTAAAAGGCCACTTTTCAATTAGTTTGCTCTCAAGTTCGGGCCTGACCGAAAAGATAAGTTCATAGTCTTCGCCATCAGTTAAAGCATGATTGATAGAC
>JBAXXY010000083.1:0-12620 GCA_037127655.1 Lentisphaerota bacterium | reverse complement strand
ACAAAGAATGAATATCTAATGCTCCTGAAAAACTTGCCGCGGCTGCAAACCTTTCTGGATAAGTAAAGGCCATTTTAAAAGAGCCGTATCCGCCCATCGACAAACCTGCAATGAATGTATCTTCTCTTTCTGTTGATAATTTAAAAAGACTGTGAACAATTTCAGGAAGCTCTTCCGAGATGAAAGACCAATATTTTTCTCCAGTCTTCATGTCTGCGTAGTAACTAAGGTTAACTGCAGGCATTATTACCGCAAGACCGGCTTCTGAAGCATATCTTTCTATAGAAGTTCTTCTCATCCATATTGTATGATTATCTGAAAATCCGTGGAGCAGGTAAAGAACCGGCGGCAAAGATTTAGCCTGAACTTCCTTGAGACCAATTTGTTTACCTGAAGATTGCTGCGGGATAATTACATTCATACTCGAAGATATTCCGAGTGTTTCTGAAAAAAACTCACAAGAAAGAAATGCCATTCAAGCCTCCTTATTAAATCTTAATGTATATATAAATAGAGTTGTGTTCTTTACATTTTTCTTAGCTATTATTAACTTAAATGCAATTTTTCTATCAATGCCGGAAGTTTTTACTGAGAAGCAGTGATTCCTCTGGTATTGTTTTTTAAAACTTGAACTGTATCTAAAATTATGAAAAACTATGCTGATTCACTAGAGGCACAAAAGAATTATGTCATGCCGACATACTCGCCCTCAATAATGCTCGTAAAAGGCAAAGGGACTTTTGTCTGGGATTCTGAGGGCAAAAAATACCTGGATTTCACATGTGGAATAAGCGTCTGCAACATCGGACATTCTAATCCAGCCATCACAAAAGCCATCACAAAACAGAGCAAAAAACTCGTCCATGTCTCAAATCTCTATATGAACGAACATCAACCGCTTCTTGCAAAAAAATTAATTGAAAATTCCTTCGACGGGAAAGTATTTTTCTGCAACAGCGGAGCAGAAGCTAATGAAGGAATGATAAAATTTGCAAGAAAATGGGGCAATCCGAAAGGCAAGCACATCGTTATTTCTATGGAAAACTCATTCCATGGAAGAACTCTGGCTACTCTTTCTGCCACTGGAAGAGACAAATACAGAAAGGGTTTTGAACCTCAAGTCGAGGGGTTCATCCAAGTACCGTTTAATGACATTGACGCTTTATCTAAGGCTGTTGACTCTACAGGAAACAAAGTTGCTGGAATACTGGTCGAACCTGTTCAGGGAGAAGGCGGCATCCTCCCATCTGAGGCTCAATATATGAAAAGTTTGAGAACCTTCTGTAACGAAAGAGAAATTCTTCTGATGTTTGATGAAGTCCAATCCGGCATGGGAAGAACAGGTAAACTCTTTGCATATCAGAACTATGATATAAAGCCAGACCTTCTCTCTGCGGCAAAAGCGCTCGGAAACGGATTTCCGATTGGAGCTTTTATCGCTTCTGCTCATCTCGGAGATGTCCTGACTGCCGGAACTCACGCAAGCACATTTGGCGGGACTCCGCTGGCCTGTTCAGTAGCCCTCGCTACGCTGGAAACATTTGAAAAGGACGATGTCCTTGAAAACTGCATTAAAATGGGAAAGCTCGCAAATGAACTTCTAATAGCTATGATGCCTCATTTTCCAATAATAAATGATGTCAGAGGCCCGGGTCTAATGATTGGGGTCGAGCTTAAAGAAAAAGCCCAGGAAGTTTGTAAGCTGGCACAAAATGAAGGCCTGCTTATTATAACAGCCGGCGAGAATGTATTAAGATTCTACCCGCCATTAAATATTTCCAAATCTGAACTCAAGAAAGGCATAGCAATACTAAAAAAAGTTATAGCCAAAATCCAATCCTAAACTAAAGAAAAGGCTCACTAAATGAAAGACTTTTTAAGAATAAAAGATTTAAGCAGCGAAGACTTCGTAGGCCTCATGGAACTAACAAAAAAGATTAAGTCCCAAAGAGGAGTAAACGAGGAAAAGGTTCTGCTTGGAAAAACTATCGGGATGATCTTTACAAAACCTTCAACTAGAACAAGAGTTTCATTCGAAGTGGCAATCAATGAACTTGGAGGATATTCGATATTCCTTAACCACAAAGAAATGCAGTTAGGCAAAAGTGAAACACTTGAAGATACTGCCAGAGTCCTTGATAGATACATTCATGGTTTAATAATAAGAACTTATGCGCAAAGTGATATAGTAAGATTCGCCAAAAACTCCACATTTCCTGTAATCAATGCGCTGACCAACGAGTATCACCCCTGCCAGGCTTTTTGCGACGCATTTACTATTTTTGAAAAGACTAATGGAACCTTTAAGAATATTAAAGTCACATTCCTCGGTGATGGGGCGTGCAATGTGGCAAACTCTCTGGCAGATGCCTGCAGAGTAGCCGGCATGAAACTTACTATTGGTTCACCTGAAAAATTTGCACCTGATGAGAACCTGATCAGCGAATGCATTAAGGAAGGAGTCGTCAGATGGGTCGTAGATCCAGTAGAAGCAGTTAAAGACGCAGATTTTATATACACTGATACATGGGTAAGCATGGGGTTTGAAGCCGATGCCGCAGACCGCATACAATTAATAAAACCTTACCAGCTCAATTCAGCTCTCATGAGCAAGGCGCCATCCCATGCAAAGGTCATGCACTGCCTTCCTGCCAATAGAAACTTTGAAGTCACAGATGAAGTTATAGATGGACCTAACTCTATTGTTTTTGATCAGGCTGAAAATAGGCTTCACGGTCAAAAAACCATACTCCATCTGCTATATAAATAGTAAATGGTAACAGTTATTAAAAAGGGTTGCCTTTAATGAGATTAGAATCTAAATGGCTTTTATACATTCTTAAAGTCAATGACTTTATTACCGATAAAGACCTTTCAGAAATCTTAAAAAAAATTAAGGATGAAACAGACTTCACAAACACCATCAAGGCTGTTTTTGATTTCAAACTCAGCTCGTTTAATTCAAAGGAAGACGCAGAGCAGTTTTCATCACTTCTGAACCAGGCAAAAGAACTTGCTCTTGAAAAGGCTAATGAACTTCAGGAACCGCCCGAAAGTTTCATCTTATCGAAAGAACAAAAATCAGTAGAAATCGATCTTTCAGTTATTGAGAGTAAAGATAAAAGTAAAATTTCTTCTCTTATCAGAAATTTGCTTAAAGAATATAAAAGTCAGGGAGCAAGTGATCTGCATATCTGCGCTAATGCTTCTCTTTTTGTCCGAAAGGACTTAGCTATCAAACTAATTGACAATATTATCATATCAAAAGATCAAGTTGAGACGATCGTATCATCTTTGCTAAATGCACGGCAGCTCGAAATTTTAAAAGTCGATAAGACTATTTCCTTTGCCCTTTCTTTTGGAAACACTGAACGCTATAGAGTTACTATTCTTCATAACAAGGATGGTTTGAGCATAGCCTTCCATATAGTTTCAGAAAAAATTAAAACATTCCAGGAATTAGGCTTTAGCAAATCCAATATCGACACGATTGACTACTTCTTCAGCTTTCATAATGGCCTCATACTTGTTACCGGTCCGATCGGAAGCGGCAAAACAACGAGCCTTGCGACATTCGTTGATTCAATAAATAAAAAGCGAACCGACCACATCCTGATGATAGAAAACCCCATTGAAATTGTTCAAGAATCAATTAAATGCAATGTGACACAAAGAGAGATTTTCCAACATACTCAATCTTATGCAAATGCCATCAAGGCATCCTTGAGAGAAGATCCCGATATTATCGTCATAGGAGAACTCAATGACCTTGAAACCATAGAAATTGCCATCAAAGCTTCTGAAACCGGGCATCTGGTTATAGGCACTCTTCAGACATCGGATGTAACAAACACTCTGAGCCGAATTATAAATACATTTCCATCCTTTCAGCAACCTCAGATTAAATCAATGTTATCCACCAGCCTGAGAGGAATAATCTGCCAGAGACTTCTTCCCAAAAAAGGCGGAGGAACCGTCCTGGCCACAGAAATTCTTTCAAATAATCTGGCTGTGGCAAATACCATCACAGAAGGAAAACTCTTTCTCCTGAAGTCAATCATGCAGACAGCCTCGAAGTCAGGAATGTCTTCTATGGATGCATCAATCTTTGACTTCTTTAATCAGGGACTTATCACAAAAGAGACTGCATTGCTAAATATCATCGACAAGAAAAATTATGGCAAACTTATAGAGTCAGCAAAATAGGATCTTAACTATGGCAGCATTAGACGAACTTCTTAAAAGCGTAAGCGATACAGGCGGCTCCGACCTGCACCTAATCGTAGGACAACCGGCTAAAATCAGAATCAGGGGAGATTTACACCCAGTCACAGAAGAATCTATCTCTTCAGAAATGATGGAGCCTATGCTAAGAGAAATATGCCCTGATGAAAAATGGAAGCTTTTCATGGATAAAAAAGATCTGGATTTCGCCTATGAAATAGCAGATGTGGCAAGATTCAGAACTAACTTCCTCTACAACTTGAATGGCATGGGTGCAGTATTCAGGCTCATTCCTTCAAAAATAATTTCTCTGGCAGACCTTAAACTCCCCGAAGTTCTTAAAAATATATGCCAGATTAAGAGCGGCCTTGTCCTGGTGACAGGTCCAACAGGAAGCGGCAAGTCAACAACTATGGCGGCAATGATTGACTATATCAACGCTAATTTCTCAAAGCACATCCTCACCATAGAAGACCCCATTGAATTTGTTCACAAAAACAAACTTTCAATCATAGAACACATTGAAATAGGCATACACTCAAACTCTTTTGCAGATGCCATGAAAGCCGCAATGCGTTCCGACCCTGACATCATACTCCTTGGTGAGATGAGAGACTTAGAAACTATTAAACTGGCCCTCTCAACAGCCGCGATGGGGGTCTTGGTTTTTGCTACACTGCACACCAATAGTGCTCCAAAAACAATAGACAGGATAATAGATGTTTTTCCTGCAGATGAACAGCCTCAAGTAAGAGTAATGCTCTCAGAAGCTATACAAGGAATAGTTTCTCAGCTGCTATGCAAAACTGCTGACGGCAAAAGCCGGGTTGCCACGCATGAAGTTCTCTTATGGACAGAGTCCCTACCCAATACCATTCGTGAAGGGCAAATATCAAATATAAGGACCATCATAGAGAACAATACGGCAATGGGCATGTGCTCAATGGATCAAAACATTAAGGATTTATTAACAAAAGGGATAATCTCCAAAGAAGAAGCTCTTATGAAAGCCCAGGACAAGAAAAACTTTAACTAAGGAAAATTATGAATAATCCTCCTCCCACCCTTCATGAACTAAGAAAAATGATAGACCATTCATTACTACATCCTACAATGACTGATAAAGATATCTTAAATGGATGTGAACTTGCTAAAGAATATGATGTTGCTACGGTCTGTATTAAGCCATATTCTGTTAAAATGGCAGTCGAACTTCTGAAAGGCAGCGATGTAAAGGTATGTTCAGTGATAGGCTTTCCGCATGGGAATAATTCTATCGCGATTAAAGTTGCTGAAACCATCGAAACTGCATCGTCTGGCGCTACAGAAATAGATATGGTAGTCAACATCGGCAAAGTTCTTGGCGGAGACTGGAAATATGTCCACCATGAGATGAAAGCCATCAATGATGCGACTATATCCAAGTGCGCCATTTTGAAAGTCATTTTCGAAACAGACTACCTGAAAGATGAACATATCATCAAATTGTGCGAAATATCATCTGAAGTTGGGGTTGCCTTTGTCAAGACTTCCACAGGATACGGTTTCGTAAAACAATCTAATGGGTTTTACTCATATTTAGGTGCTACAGACCATAATCTTTTATTGATGAGAAAACATTCCTCAGCATCTATTCAGATCAAGGCAGCTGGCGGAATTAGAACGCTCGATGACCTCTTAAGAGTAAGAGCTCTAGGCGTAACTAGAATCGGAGCTACTGCCACAAAAGAAATTATCACCGAGGCAATAAAGAGAAATATCCAATAAGAATAAAAAAAGAATAGATAACTAACTTATAATCACTATAATGAATCTCACAATTCTATCCTTAACTCAAATTACATGGTTCAAAAATGTCTGCCTATAACTATCTAAAAACATCTCTTATATCTCTTTTAGTATTAACCTTGACCACCTTGTCATTAACTTCTTGTAACAATATGGGGCTTGGTAATGATAAGGATATTGATGAAAAGGAATTACCAAAATGGACTATTACAGTCAATGAACTTGTTAAATACCCAAGAGCATCCCTCGGAGAGAAAGAAATTCCAACCTTCAGTGGAAAAACTATATGGGTCAGAAAACATTATGAATTTAACTCCAAATCCGTAGAAAAAGTTACAGCCGTCCCAACAAGCGATCCGACTGAGTTCAATCTGAGACTGAAACTTGACAAACATGGGGCACTTATAGCTATGAGACTATGCAATGAGAAGATTCATCCGCCATGGGGAATTTCTATTGATGGCCTCTATTATGAAACTATCAGTGTGAGTAAGGCTCAAGACACTAAAATAGATGACTATTCAGAGATAATTATCGAGGGGCCTTTCACTAAAGAACTAACAGATGCCATCGTGAAATATTCAGAAGCAAATTATAAGCATTTCCACCCTGACGATGACGAAAAAAAATAACAAATCTCTAAGGCTATTATGCTCTCTACTGTAATTTCAGGCGCAGTTTCAGGCATAGATGCCTACAGAGTAACTATTGAAGTAAACGCCACCGGATCAGGCAAAGAATCATTCGTCAATATCGTCGGCCTGCCAGATAATGCCGTCAGAGAATCTAAGGACAGAGTTCATTCCGCGATAGAAAGTTCAGGCCTGCCCTACCCTTATGGAAAGACGATCGTAAACCTTGCTCCGGCTGATGTCAAGAAAGAAGGCGCGTCATTTGACCTGCCTATCGCTCTTGGAATGCTGCATGCTAATAATGCCCTGAAAGGTGACAAAGTCAAAAAAGGGTTAATCCTTGGCGAACTTGCATTGGATGGTTCAATCCGCAGTGTGAAAGGCGTTCTGTCCATTTCCATGATGGCTTCAGCTTCAAAAGACATAGAATTCATGATAGTGCCATTAGGAAATGCCGAAGAAGCGGCAATTGCATCAGGAAAAGTAGCTGTTTATGGAATATCTCATCTTCGCGATGCTTACGACTTTCTTTCTGGTAAAAAGGACATCATAGCAACAAAAGTAGATCATGCTTTATATTTTAATACTGATATTTACCCTGAAAACTTCCCTGATTTTTCTGAAGTAAAAGGTCAATTCTATGTAAAAAGAGCCTTGGAAATTGCCGCTGCAGGCGGGCACAATGTCCTAATGATAGGATCTCCGGGCTCAGGCAAATCTATGTTGGCTAAAAGGCTTCCAGGAATCCTACCACCACTGCATCTTAATGAAGCTCTAGAAGTTACAAAAACTCATAGCATAGTTGGACTATTGCCCGAAAACACTCCAATTCTGAAGAATAGACCATTTAGGTCTCCTCATCATACTATCAGTGATGCAGGTCTAATCGGGGGAAATAGCACTCCGTCGCCGGGAGAAATATCACTTGCACACCATGGAGTACTTTTCCTTGATGAGTTTCCAGAATATAAAAGGAATGTTCTGGAAGTCCTTAGGCAACCCATTGAAAATGGTAATGTGACCATTTCAAGGGCATCCGGATCATGTACCTTTCCTGCAAAATTCATGTTAGTCGCAGCAATGAACCCATGTCCGTGCGGGCACTTTGGCGATACCCAGAGAATGTGCAGATGCTCCACTCACAATGTTATGAGATACAGAAATAAAATTTCAGGTCCTCTTCTCGATAGAATTGATATTCATATAGAAGTAGCCCCGCTAAAGGATAACGAACTTCTGAATAGTCCAAATGGTGAATCGTCTTCTGAAATAAGGAAAAGAGTTACTGAGGCTAGAAACATCCAGTTTAATAGATTAGAGAAAAGAAATAAGTATTCAAATTCTCAGATGGAGGGCGCTGAAATTCAGCTCTTCTGTAAGATAGATTCTGAAACTTCAAATTATCTGAAACAGTCTGTGAACAAGCTTCAATTAAGCGCCAGAGCTTTCGATAAGATTCTAAAAGTAGCAAGAACTATCGCAGACCTCGAGAAGAAGGAAAATATAGAACTTCAACATGTCTGCGAGGCTGTCCAGTACAGAGCTTTGGACAAACGACTCTGGTAACAAAAGCTACTGATTGTTTCTTTCTAAAAAGTATTTAACGGCTTCGAGGATATTTTCTTTGACGATAATGCCTGCATCTTGAGCTTTAGTTATATGCTCTTTGCCATGTCCTGTTTTTACAAGGATTCCTAAACATCCTGCATTTTCAGCCACCCCAATATCTGACATCTTATCACCTATTAAGAATGATTTTGCCAAATCTATATCAAAATTATTAACAGCCTGAAGAATCATACCGGGAGCAGGTTTACGGCAGTCGCACTTAATTGCATACTCCTGTACCTTGCCTTTAGGATGATGGGGACAGTAATAATAAGCATCAACTCCGACTCCTGCAAGGGCAAGTTGTCGGTCTATTTCCTCATGTATCATAGGAATAGTGCTTTCATCATAATATCCCTTTGCCACGCCAGCCTGATTTGTTACAACTATTATTTTGAACCCATCGTCTTTGAGTAACTTCAGTGCATCATATGTTTCAGGAAAAATATAAACATCCGAGATCGAAGCCAGGTAGATTTTCTCTTCAATCAGGACGCCATCCCTATCCAGAAAACATGCTTTGGATTTATTTATCATTATTTATCATTATTTATCTATGATTTCATAGTTTTTTTTGCTTCTCTTATGTAGCAGAAAAAACAAGCCGCCGCAAAGAGAAATAGCGAGCATAATTATAGAAAAAAGCAGAGGTATAGCTATAGCGTCTCCGTGAGAAAAACCACCCGCAGTAAGTGTTCCTTTAACCACAGCATCTCTTGTTCCAAGCCCGCCCGGAGTAAGAGGAAGAAGTCCCGCCGTGTTTCCGAGAGCTATAGAAAGTACAAGAGGAACAACTGTGATATTTGCACAATGAATCCCCTTTGCTACAAGGAAGAGGATGAATGATATACCAAGCTGTACAAATACCATGCTTATAATAATGCAATATAACATGACTTTCTTTTGAGTGTGATAAACATCCAGAATCTCAAAAGCATCAGAAAGGAATCCCTTAGTCATTTTATCCGTGAATTTAATAAGAGCAGAAATACCAGGAATTTGCTCAAGCTGCCTATGGATAATCAGGCAGAAACCTGCAATCAATCCAAGCACGCTTATAATCAAGATAACAATGACTGTCAATTTTGGAGCATCAGCCATGTGCTCTAAATAAGGGATAAAAGGAATGGCAAATATTATAGAGAGCAAAAATTGGGCAAACATCCCCATGAATCTGTCCATAAAAACAGTCGAAGTCGCCGCAAGTTTGTTGCCTTTTGGCGTTCTTGAGACCAGGAAAGTAGTTCTAACTAGATCTCCTCCTATTGATCCTCCTGGGATAACAAGCGAGAAGAATACGCCCTGCATAGTTAATGAAAAAGTTTCAAAGAATGACACCATTATCCCCTGAACCTTGAGAAGCATAAACCATCTTAATGCCTGTCCCAACATAACAATGATATATGCGATAACGGCGAATACTAACCACAAGATGTCAATCTCTTTTATCGCATTGACGAAAGACTTATAATTATTAGAGACTAACCAACCAATTATTCCAAATGCTATCAGATACTTAACAATTAGCCAAACTAAAGATTTTATCTTTCCAAAAGCTGTAGGTTGTTTCGTTTTTTCCATCATTTCTCCATTTAAATCCTTATGCTAATTCCTTTTTCTCTAAGGAAGAGCTTTGTCTGCTGTATAGTATATGTCCCGAAGTGAAAAATACTTGCCGCAAGAACAGCATCTGCTTTTCCATCCTTTAGTACTTCATATAAGTGCTCAAGAGTCCCTGCTCCGCCTGATGCGATTACAGGAACATTTACCGCTTCTGATATTGCCCTAGTTAATTCTATATCATAGCCGGCTTTTGTCCCGTCTTTATCCATGCTTGTAAGAAGAATTTCACCCGCTCCGAGCTCCACAGCATGCTTCACCCATTCAATTGCATCCAGATGAGTCTCTTTGCGCCCGCCGTGTGTATAAACTTTCCATCTGCCATTTGAAGACTTCTTGGCATCTATAGCAAGAACAATACATTGGCTACCGAACTTCTCAGCTCCTGCCTTGATAATAGATGAATCTGCTACTGCCGCGCTATTAACTGAAACCTTATCAGCGCCTGAATTTAACATTATCCTCATGTCTTCGACAGTCCTTATACCGCCGCCGACTGTTAATGGTATAAAGACCTTTTCGGCAGTTTTGGCTATTATATCAACCATAGACTTTCTCCCGTCGCTCGTGGCTGTTATATCAAGGAAAACAAGTTCATCAGCTGATTGTTTGTTGTATTCGATTGCGCATTGAACCGGATCACCGGCATCCAGCAGGTTAACAAATTTTGTCCCCTTAACGACTCGTCCGCCTGTCACATCCAGACATGGAATAATTCTTTTAGCAAGCATACATAATCTCCTGAAGTTATCTACATACAATCCTAAGTGCGCTTTAAAATCAATAGAGTAATATCATCAAACCTGTGACTGTCTTCAAACTCCAGCACATTTTTTACCAAAGAATCGCCTATGGTTCTTATAGGCTCTTTGCAGTTCTTAGCAAAGTGCGCGGCAATCTTTTCACTTCCAAACTGAATATTGTCCTTATTGGGAGCTTCGACTATCCCGTCTGTAGATAGAGCTATGATTTCATTTTTCTGTAGATAAAATTCTTTGTCATTATACTTTTCATCTGGGAAAAAACCTATGGGTTTATTATTCAAAATACCTTTTTCTTCAACTCCTCCATCGGATAAGACATGTACCATATCGTGATGTCCTGCGTTTGCGTATTTCAAAAAACCTGTTTTGATATTGTAAAACATAAGATAGCATGTAAGGAACATACTAGATTCGTCCTCTGCGCATATTAAATTATTCGCAATACCAAGTATTTCACCAGGCGAAAGGTTCTTTGTGGTTTTACATATGTTTTTGATGGCAAACTTGGCCATGCTCATGAAGAAAGCCGCCGGAAAACCTTTGCCGGAAACATCTGCGACTACTATAGCAAGCGTTTCGCCATCAATAAAAAAGAAGTCGTAGAAGTCTCCTGAGACCTCTTTAGCAGGAACTAAATTTACATAAAGTTCATACAGTTCGCTTTTGAATCTATCATCGATAACAGGAAGAATGGAATGCTGTATTGAGGCAGCGATCTTTAACTCTGTTTCGTAGCTTTCCTTTTCTGCAGTGGTTCTCTTGAGGTTTTCAATGTAATTGATAAGAGAAGTACGCATGTCTTCGAAAGAGCGGGTTAAGACTCCCACTTCGTCGTTATTATTTGTAGTTTTTATTTGAGCATCGAGTTTCCCTCGTCCAATTACTCTTACAGAATGAGTAAGCCTTCTTATAGGATATGTCAATCTGGCAGTAATAAGGAAGATAAGAACCATAAGAAGCACGACCCCAGAAAGAGAGATGGAAAACATTATAAAGTTTAATTGACTCAAATCTTTGTTAAGTTTGTCGTCAGGAAGAAATATTGCCATCGACCAGCCTTCTTTGCCGATTGGCCCGAAAAAAATCCATCCTGTTTTTTTGACTAGAGGGGAATACATATAAGAAAAATCACTTTCGCCTGCGATCATTCTTCTCCCTAAATCAGCAAGAAGTGGTTTATCAACCGCTTTCGCATATTCAAAAACCGATTGACAGATATTCTGGGCATAAGGAAAATAGATCATTTTGCCCTCTTTTGAAAGTATGAGAGCATAAGCTGTTCGAAAAGCATCTACCCCTTCGATCACTGTAATAAACCATTTGAGCGATATATCTATTCTGGCAACCCCTGTGAATTCACTCTGCCCATTATTATCTGTAAAAAACGGTACAGAATATGTAATCATTACCTTGTTTGAACTTTTCTGCACATAAGGCTCAGTCCAGCAAGGTATTTTGCTATTTGCTACATCTGAATACCATTGTTCTTTCGTGTAATCATCTGAATCGCTAAGGTTTTTAATGGTTTTTATTCCATTTTTAGTCTCGAATGCGTTAATGGAGCAAAACTTGACTTTCTTATCATAAGCAAAAGGAGCAAAGGCAACCGAACTTCCAAATATTTGAGGATGAGTATAAACGATTGATGTCAAAATATGAGTTATTGTTTCATATTCATAGGAGTCACTCTCCATCAATTTCGCAAGGGTCTTTGCTATTCTTTCAGAAAGCTCAAAAAAAAATTCAATATCCTGAGTGGCAATTTTACTGGTCAACTCGGCTTCACTTCTGAGTTCTTCAACAAGCAATTTTTTAGTGGAATAATAATTGAACAGCAATGCAAATATGAGGATAAGAACGCTTACAGTTAGAATCAGCGCATTAAGCTTAAATGCTATCCCGCGGTTTTTGAGCATAGGTTACCTTTTATACTTCAATTTTTTGAGTACATGTAAGAGTAATTAATCTAAACATTCTATATAAT
>JBAXXY010000082.1:0-12698 GCA_037127655.1 Lentisphaerota bacterium | reverse complement strand
TGGCGGAGAGATAGGGATTCGAACCCTAGGTAGAGTTACCTCTACACAACATTTCCAATGTTGCGCCTTCGACCGCTCGGCCATCTCTCCTTAAAAGAATTGAAAGGCAATAATCTATATGGTCGAAACAAAATCTCAAGCCACAAAAATCTCTTTATTTCTTATAAATCATGTAAAAGTATAGACATATTACTTTTCTTCGATAGACTTAATTTTGCAATGTTGTTTAAATCTGCCTTCACGGGAATTTATAAACAACTTTTCAATTCTTAAACAGTCAATCACTAGGGGGAGTGGACATGAAAGGTTTGGAAAGAACGCTGTCTTTTATTAGTGGAGCCAAAACGGACAAAGCTCCTTTTCATCCGATAATTATGCGCTTTGCCGCAAAGTATGCCAAGGTTAACTACCGCGACTTCTGCTTGGATTATAAATCAAAATGCTATGCCATGGCAAAATGTGCTGATGATTTTGATATAGACTGGGTTACAGTAATGTCTGACCCCTATGCCGAAGCCGAAGCCTACGGCGTAAAACTAAACTATCCTTCCGACTCTCTTCCTGAACCTGTCGAGTATGTCATCAAAGACCTTGCGGATATTGACAAACTCAAAGTTGTTAAAACTTCAGGAAATGCCCGAATGACTAATCGAGTCAACGAAATCAAAGAATACAGAAAAACTTACGGCGACAAATACTTTGTCGTTGGCTGGGCCGAAGGACCGCTTGCTGAATACGCTGATATAAGAGGTTTTGGTGAGGCTTGTTTCGATTTATTTGACGGCCCTGATCAGGTTAAAAAAGCCCTCGATGTCATCACCGAAACTGCAATCCATTTTATT
Source organism: Lentisphaerota bacterium (assembly GCA_037127655.1). Lineage (GTDB taxonomy): Bacteria > Verrucomicrobiota > Lentisphaeria > Victivallales > GWF2-38-69 > GWF2-38-69. The sequence goes on along the minus strand of JBAXXY010000082.1, from coordinate 11,856 downwards.
ACCGAACAAGTTAAGGCCGGGGCTGACTGCATCGGAATCGGAGATGCGGCGTGTTCTCAAATCGGACCTGACATTTACAAGGATATGTGTTACGAGAGAGAGAAAATGCTTGTAACGCATATTCACTCGCTCGGAGCTTTGGCCAAACTTCATATTTGCGGCAACACTTCAGGAATTTTGCCTGATATGATAAATACCGGAGCAGATATAATTGATGTTGACCATCTTGTAGGTTCAATGTCTCCATTTCTTCCACTTTTAGGCAAAAAACAGGTCTTCAGCGGTAACAGCGACCCAGTTTCTGTCATTCAGGACGGAACTCCTGAAAAAATCAGAAGCAGTGTTATTTCATGTTATAACGATACAAAAGGACGCTGCATCGTCTCAGCCGGATGTGAAATTCCTCCAGGAACAACTATGGAAAACTTCAAGGCTTATCAGAAGGCTGTATTAGATATTAAAATGTAAAGAGTAAACGATAGTCAAAACCACCCACAAAAAAAGGAGAGTAACAATGTACGAACTAAATAAGTTCATGGTAGAACTAGAAAGGAAAAACCCTGCACAACCGGAATTCATTCAAGCAGCAAAGGAAGTAATTGAGACCGTTATTGACTTTGTTAATGAGAATCCCCGTTATGTAAAAGAAAAAATCCTTGAAAGAATAACAGAGCCAGACAGAGTCTTCAGCTTTAAAGTTGAATGGGAAGATGATAATGGCGAAATTCATGTTAACAAAGGCTACCGTGTACAATTTAACAATGCTATAGGGCCTTATAAAGGCGGTTTGAGATTCCATCCAAGCGTCACTTTAGGAACTCTGAAATTCTTAGGTTTTGAACAGACTTTTAAAAATAGTTTGACTACACTGCCTATGGGCGGCGGTAAAGGCGGTTCTGATTTCAATACCAAAGGCAGATCAGATTCCGAAATTATGAGATTCTGCAAATCCTTTATGACTGAGCTTCAAAAGTTTATCGGACCTGAAACAGATGTACCTGCAGGAGATATCGGCGTTGGCGGAAGAGAAATCGGATTTATGTATGGGCAGTACAAAAAGTTAAGAAGTGAAAACACAGGTGTTTTAACAGGCAAAGGTATTAACTGGGGCGGATCATTAATCAGACCTGAAGCTACAGGTTATGGTTCAGTTTACTATGCCGATGAAATGTTAAAAGTTCAAAAAGACACGCTTAAAGGAAAAAGAGTCGCTGTATCAGGTTTCGGCAATGTTTCCTGGGGCGTATGTCTAAAGGCTTCTGAACTTGGTGCAAAGGTCGTTTCTGTATCCGGCCCTGATGGATATGTTTTGGACGAAGACGGCGTCAACACTCAGGAAAAATGGGACTACTTATTAGAACTTAGAGCTTCTAATAACGATGTGGTAGCTCCTTATGCTAAAAAGTTCGGCGCTAAATTCTTCGCAGGCAAAAAACCTTGGGAACTTAAAGTAGATATGGCTTTCCCATGCGCTTTCCAAAATGAGCTGAATGCAGAAGATGCAAAAGCTCTTATTGCCAATGGATGCAAATATGTTATAGAAACTTCTAATATGGGCTGTACCGCCGATGCTGTAACTGCATTACAAAAGGCAAAAGTTCTATTTGCTCCAGGTAAAGCCGCCAACGCAGGCGGTGTTGCAACTTCAGGTCTCGAAATGAGCCAAAACAGCATGAAACTTTCATGGCCAAAAGAAGAAGTTGATGCAAGACTAAAACATATTATGGTAGCTATTCATGAAGCCGGTTTAAAATACGGCAAAAGAGCTGACGGATACATTGATTATGTCAAAGGATCCAATATCGCAGGTTTCAAGAAAGTTGCTGATGCAATGCTTGACCTCGGCTACTAATTCTCTATCTGACTAAAGACTAAAAACAAAACATTCATCGGGTGTTTGAAGCTAAAACTTTGAACACCCGATGTTTTTTATCTATAGCAAAGAAAGATACAGGAAGAACTCTTTTTAACTCAAAGCTGACAATCAACAACTTACATTCCTAGACCGCCGAAGTCAGGAATAGAATTGTTCCGGAAATCCGCCATCAGTTCCACCCAGATGGCGATTTTGTTTTAATCTTTCTTGTTGAAGTACTCTGAGATTGCGCAGTTGATGGCATTGACGATTCTCTGACGGGTTTCAGGAGTCGAGAGAATTTTTTCTTCCTTTGGATTGATGACAAAGCCACACTCAAGAAGCACAGCCGGAGATACGGCATTTCTAAGGACAAACAGGCTATTTGGTTTGACTCTGTTATATATGCCCTTGTCGCCAGGAAGAAGTTCCATCCCCTGTTTTGCGGCGTGATATTTGTTTGGAACAAACCCTTCCTTAATCATCTGTTCTGATAAGAGTTCAGCAAATTTTAGGCTCTCTTTGGGAAACTTGCTCTCTTTACCCTCTGCGTCATCGTAATAGAGGATGCAGAAACCTTTCAGCCACTCCCATACAGCGCTATTGTCACCTTCAGATTTCGCTCTGTCTATGTCTTGTTGTTGGCCTGAATTGTGGTGGATTTCGATGTAGAGGTCTGGTTTTACTTTTTTGGACAAATCTACCTTGTCCTGAAGTGTAAGGTTCTGAGTGCTCGGGGCAATGACATATTCGATGCCGTCAATCTGATTTGCCTTGTCTGAAAATAAGTTAACTATCTCATCGTTAAACTCATTCTCCCACTTGCCAGAAGCAGTAGAAGTTCCGCGGTTTCCTTTTATTGTAGTATGCCCTGAGACAATGAGCGCCACCGGTTCTTTCTCATTTACACATGATGAAATTAGAACCATAAAGAAGAGAAATGCAGACCGCAAAAGCCTGCATTTCAGTTTAAAAAAGTTATTGGTTTTACTTTGAAGAAACAGCATTCTCGTAGGTGATATAAGAAGCATCATAAACTTTTCCAAGCAGAAAAACTTTCGTGCTTGATGGAGCAAAAAGACCCAATGGATAGAGCGTATTATTGTCAGCTTTTATATCAGGGTAACTCTTCCATTCTCCACCCATAAGAGGGACGACATTTCTGCCGACAAAGAACTTTCCTGAATAATAATCGGCAAGATCCGAGAAATTAGTCAGGTCAGCAAAAATGTAGCATGGTTTGGATGAGAAATTGTGAACGACCAGAATATCCTGGCTGTTGTCTTTGTTTGTTCCGACATGCCTAAGCATGGCAAGTATTGGTGAGGCTTTCTCAGTGTCTGCATCCCAAACAATGGAAGTAGTATCAGGAGTTTCACAATATCCAGCATTGACAAAGAGGCTGTCGCCTCGACTCAAAGCAGGATAAGAGCTTCTAAGTTTTAGAAGCCTTGTATAGTGGTTCAGGAGTGAATTCGGATCAGTTTTCTGAGTTTCGTAGGCTCTCCAGTCATAAGGGCCTCTATTTTGATATTTAGCAGACGGAGGAAGAACCTGTAGCCCTATTTCATCCCCGTAATATATAACCGGGATACCGGACATAAGTATATATAGAGAAGCGGCGGCTTTTTCCTTAACCAAGTCTCCTTTGAGCTGAGTGGCCACTCTGTCGCCCACGAATCCGTCGTGGTTATTCAGGAAGAGCGAATCTACGCATGCCTGAGGCTGTCTTTTAAAATCAGGAATGTTATCCTGAACTATGAATAGGCTGTCAAGGAAGTCTGCTGAACGACTGCCATTCTTGATAGTGTCCATGAGTTTTGTCGGAAAGCGAAAATGAAGTCCTGAATTGAACTCGTCGCCATTTCCGTAGTAAGAGAGAAGTTCAGCATCTGTTTCGGTGGCGGCTTCAGCAAGCAGTATGAATGAAGGTTTGATTTTGTCCAGATCTTTTCTTGTCTTCTGCCAGATTTTATGCGTTATGACGAGGTCTTTCTGTTTGGCATAACCGCCCTCAGCCAGGTATCTGACAGCATCACATCTGAAACCGTCTATATCGCATTCTTGAATCCAGAACTTCATTACGCTCATAAAGTAATCATAAACTTCTTTTCTGGATTTCGAATCATTATAGTTAAAGTCGGGCTGAAAATCATTAAAAAGCGCGTAGTAGTAACCTCTATTTAGAGTTGTCGGATCCTTGAACCATGTGTTGTCAGGATAAAGTTTGCCGTTATTGTTCTGCCATGGTTTAGGCCAGCCTTTATCTGTTTTGCTCCAGACAAACCATTTATCTTTTCTAACTTTATCATCTTTGGAAGAAAAGAGAGGATTATCCTCACTACAATGATTTGTAGGAAGATCAAGTAGGACTTTCATGTCGAGCTTGTGCGCTTGAGATACAAAGTCTTTAAGGTCATCAATTGTGCCGTAGCCAGGATTGATAGCCATGTAATCAGATACATCGTATCCGTCATCGCCTTGAGGTGAAGCAAAAATAGGCATGAGCCATACAGTCTTTATACCCATATCTGATAAATCCTTGAGGTGCGCAGCGGCTACTTGAATAACACTTTTACCAGGATATTTAGCTATATCTGACGCATAGCTTGCCACTCTCATCTGATAGAGTGTAGTGCTCTTAATCCAGTCGGTCGGCTTTTGGTCTGCCGCAGTTACAGCGTAAGCCGCAAATACAGCAAAGATCGTTAAGAAAACTTTTGATGCAAATTTCCACAATGCGTTCATAACCCTATCCTTTTATTATTAATCGTTGTTGCTATCATTAACTTTTTTATGTTTTCTGTCAAATTTTAAAACTTTAGTGCTCAATGGCTCAAATTTACCAAGAGGATAATTTGACATATTATCTCTTGTTATGTCAGGAAGCTCGCTGTCATTTTCAAGAAGCTCTGTAGCAAGCAAACCGCCCTTCGTGTGAAAAAAATGCTTTAGAAAGAACACCTTATGAAGAAGAGAAGAAGAACCTTTGGTAGATTCTTCGTAAATATCAATCTTGCATTTAGTTAGGTCTGCAAAAATATAGTAGGATTCTTTTGATGAGAAGTTATGAGCAATCATTATATTTTGAGTACCCTCATTTCTGATAATACACATGACAGGAGCTGATTTATCAGGATCACTGTCCTTAGTAAGTTTATCTGCCGTTGTGCCATAGCTTGCAGGCACAAAATATGTTTGCCCTTCTTTGAGAGCATTGTATGAGTTTCTGAGATTAAGAAGTTTGGTGTAGTAGCTCAAAAGTGAGTTCGGATCATTTTTCTGCTTGTTGTACTGCGTCCAATCCAGATTTCCTCTGATGGCATCGTCGCCTTCTGCTCCTAGCGTATTCTGCATCCCTATTTCTTCGCCGTAATACATAACCGGGTTTCCTGACAAAAGAAGATATAAAGCCGCTACGGCTTTCTCTTTGGCAAGATCACCTCCAAGTTGTGTCCCAACTCTTGCACCGGCAAAACTGTCATGGTTCGCAAGCATTAGCGAATCTTGACACTCCTGAGTTCCCTTCTGTGGAAGATGTCTTTGAATACCAAAGAGTTCATTGAAGAAACCTTCAGGCCTCTGACCATTCTTTATACAGTCAAGAAGCATTCCCTGGAATCCAAAATGAAACGCTGAATTAAACTCTTTTCCATCATCATAGTAGCTAAGAAGCTGGGCATCTGTTTCAGTCGGCGCTTCAGCTACCATGACTGCCTTTGAGTCTATTTTATCGAGCATAGCTCTTATTTCCTGCCATACTACATGTGTCTGAGGCTGGTCTTTCTGTTTACCAGAGCCGTTCTCGGCAATGTATCTTGCTGCATCCAAACGGAAACCATCAACTTTGCACTCTGTTATCCAGAACTTCATAACATCATTGACAAAGTATTCAATGATCTCATCTCTAGATTTGGAATTGTTGTAGTTCAGGTCAGGCATGGCTTTGTCGAAAGCTGCATAGTAATAGCCTCTATTGAAGGTGTTAGGATCCTTGTACCAGGTGTTATTTGGATAGAGAGTCTTTCCATCCCAGTAAACCCATGGAGAAGGCCACTCTTCGTCTTTCGTACTCCATATAAACCAACTATCCTTTCTGATTTTGCTGTCAGGAGAAGAGAAAATAGGATTGGAGGAACCGCAATGATTTATCGGCAGATCAAGAATGACTTTCATATTGATGCTGTGAGCTTTGGCCACAAGGCTCTTCATATCTTCAAGTGTGCCGTAGTCAGAATTAACCGATTTGTAATCAGTCACATCATAACAATGAGGACTTGGAGACTTGAAAGTAGGCATCAACCAAATTGTTTTTACGCCCATATCTGACAGATCCTGAAGATGAGCTTCGACTCCTTTAAGGTTATGCTCAGGAGTAAACTTTCTTACAAAAATCTCATAGATATTTGTATCCTCAATCCACTCTCCATTTTTGTCTTTTGCCTTAAGAGAAATTGATGAACTTAAGAGAATGAAAATAAGGAATATAAACCCAAGATACTTCCTGATTGCTGATAATGAATTCAACACAAATCCCCCTTTTTTCACTTTATTATTAGCCTGAAAAGATAAATAAATTTTAATGGAAAGGTATCTCTATACAAGATACTAAGACAGAAATTCCTTCAGCAATTTAGTCATCCAAATATGATCTTTTGCTCCGGCAAGTTCTCTTATTGAGTGCATTGCCAGCATAGGTACTCCGATGTCAGCGGACTTTAACTGCATATACTTTCCTGAGATAGGTCCGATTGTAGAGCCGCCTTTTTCGTTGGAATTATTTACAAAGACCTGAACAGGAACTTTCGCTCTTTCAGCCAAGTACTTAATGACTGATGATGATTGTGAGTCAGTCGAATATCTCTGGTTTGCGCTCATCTTGATGACAGGGCCTTTGTTAATCTGAGGCTTATTTATAGGGTCGTATTTTTCAGTCTTGTTCGGATGAATTGAGTGAGCGCCGTCAACAGAAATCATAAAAGAATTGCATATAGCTCTGGATATTTTTTCAGGAGAATAAGAGTTATTTGCCTCCAATATTCTCTGAACTATAGATAGGAGAATCATTGAATCTGCGCCTTGTTTGGTAGCGCTTCCGACCTCTTCATTATCATAGCATGCAAGGATTTTTATTGCACTTTCATCTGCTCTAGCGCCGATAATAGCTTCAAGCCCGGCATATACTGCTTCAAGGTTGTCTATTCTCGAAGATGATATCAAGTCTTTTTCGGCTCCGATAAGTTTGGCCTCATCTGATTCGTAAAGGAATAACTCAAAATCTAAAATATCTTTCGGCGATACTTTTAGTTCGTCTGCAATCAGTTTAAGCAAATACTCAGAAACATTTGCCTTTTCATCAAGTCCTGCAATTAGCACAGGAATCATGTCCTTCTGATTATTGATCTGATAACCATTATTCACTTCACGGTTCATGTGAATGGCAAGGTTTGGAATTATTGCAATCGGATCTCTTAAATTCACGAGTTTCTGAATCGGAGAAAAAGAATCTTTCCCTTTTAGAAAAACTCTCCCTGCCATTGACAAAGGTCTGTCAAACCATGTGGAGAGAATCGGTCCGCCGTAAATTTCAGTATTCAGCTGAAGAAAACCTTCTTTGATGAATTCAGGATTGGGCTTGATTTTGATTCCTGGAGAATCGGTGTGGGCTCCGATAACTTTAAAACTACCACTATTCTTGCTCGAACTATTTATAAAAGCGACCAAGGCTGTCCCGTTGAGAGAGGTAAAATATCTGCCGCCTTCTTGAAGCTTCCATTCATCGCCAAGTGATTGACGCTTAAAGCCATTTTCCGTCAAAATCTTTTCAGCGTTTTCCACTGCTTGAAAAGCGCTTGGACTGGAAGATAAGTAATTCAGGAACTCTTTTATGCTTTGGACTTCGCTCATATGCCATCTCCTTTTAAATTTTAATTTGCATAAAAAGTATAAGGCACTCTGCCGATAACTTGTATCGCCAAAATGCCTTACAAAGGAGATTTATGAGAAAAATCAATCCATATCTACTTCAACTGGAGAAACTTTCCATATTTCTTTAGCATATTCCATGATAGTTCTATCGCTCGAGAAGAAACCCATTCTGGCAGAGTTGATTATTGTTTCTTTTGTCCATTTATCTTTATCTTTGAACAATTCTGAAACCTTTTCCTGAGTTTTTACATAATCTTCAAAGTCAGCCAAAAGCATATAAGTGTCGCCGTAGAACATCAAAATATTGTAAAGTCCAATGAATTCTTCTTTGTTATTTGGAGAGAATTCACCATTGATAATCATATCCAGAACCGCTTTGAGTTCAGGATTGCTATTGTAGTAACTCTGAGGATTATAACCTGCAGCCTTCATTTCTTTGACCTGATTATCTCTCAAACCAAAAATGAACATATGTTCTTCACCGATATTTTCAGACATTTCGATATTGGCTCCGTCCATAGTTCCGATAGTCAAAGCTCCATTGAGGGCAAACTTCATATTACCAGTACCGGATGCTTCGTAGCCTGCTGTGGAAATTTGTTCACTCAAGTCAGCCGCAGCTATAATTTTTTCAGCAAGCGAAACAGAGTAGTTTTCGAGATAGACAACCTTTAGATACTTACTGATAGCCGGGTCATTATTAACTTTGAAGCCTATGTGAGTAATAAGCTTAATAATCTGTTTGGCTAAGTGATAACCTGGGGCTGCTTTGCCTCCAAAAATAACAGTTCTGGGAACAAACTTTTTATCTGGATTATCTTTAATTTTTTTGTACATGGCTATTACATGCAAAGCATTGAGCAATTGTCTCTTATACTCATGAATTCTCTTTACCTGAACATCGAACATAGAATTTTCGTCAACTTCTATGCCATTATTTTTCATGATGTAGTTCTTGAGAATTACTTTATTGGCGAGCTTTATCTGCTGCCAGCTTTTTACGAAATTCTTATCTTCCAGGAAAGACTCGATGTTCTTAATTTCATCAAGGTTTCTTATGTAGTTATAACCCAATTTTCCGGCAATCAACCGAAAGAGATTGTAGTTTGCTTCCTTCAGCCATCTCCTAGGAGTTATACCATTAGTTTTATTGTTAAACCTTTCAGGGAAAAGTTTATATAAATCGCTAAAAAGATCTTTTTTGATTATCTCAGAGTGCAGTTTTGCTACGCCGTTTGTCGAATGTGAACCCACTATAGCAAGATTTGCCATTCTAACTCTCTTCTCTCCGCTTTCTTCGATAATAGAAACTTTTGGAACCATAGCTGGATATTTACTACCTACCATGGTTAAGAAGTCCTGATTGATGTCGAAAATTATCTTCATATGCCTTGGAAGAAGCGTATTCATTATGTCCAAAGGCCAACACTCCAAAGCTTCAGGAAGAACTGTGTGGTTAGTATAGGCACAGGTTTTTACAGTAATATCCCAAGCCTTGCTCCATTCTATTCCTTCTTCGTCCACCAGTATTCTCATTAATTCAGGAACAGCAAGAGCCGGATGCGTATCATTCAACTGTATAGCTACTTTTTCGTGAAACTTGCTCATGTCACTGTGGTTAGTCTTGTACTGTCTGACAATGTCGTAAAGAGAAGCCGAAACAAGGAAGTATTCTTGCTTAAGTCTAAGAATTTTTCCCTTAGTATAGTTGTCATTGGGATAAAGAACTTTGGTTATATTCTCTGCTTCATTCTCATTGAGAACGGCGGTAATGTAATCGCCGCTATTAAAAAAGTTAAAGTCAAACGGCTTTGTCGAACTTGCCTTCCACATTCTAAGGTAATTGACTGTGTTATTCATGTAACCCGGGATTAGTAGGTCGTAGGCTGTGGCATCAACTATGTCAGCATCAACCCAGTCATATTTTATTTTACCAGTTGCATCAGTCGTCTTTTCGAGTTTACCATTGAACTTTATTTTAAAGTTAAGTTCATTTCTTGGAATTTCCCATGGGTTACCATTTTCAAGCCACTGGTCAGCAACTTCGTGCTGTTCGCCATTTACTATCTTCTGTCTGAAAATCCCATGCTCATATCTGAGTGTATAGCCATGTCCGGGTATTTGCAGTGTAGCCATAGAATCAAGGAAACATGCCGCAAGACGCCCCAGACCTCCGTTACCTAACCCCATATCAGGCTCAAGTTCACGGATTTTCTCAAGGTCATACCCGATTTCCTTAAGCGTTTCGTCGCTCTTTTTGAATTCAAAAAGATTCATAAGCGTGTTACCAAGAAGTCTTCCCACCAGAAATTCCATTGAAAGATAATAAACTCTCTTTGCATCGCGCTTGTTATACTCGTTTTTAGTTCTCAGATACTTGTGTACGAGTTTGTCTCTTATAGCATAGGCAAGAGCCATGTAGGTGTCTTCAGTAGTAACGGTGTTTTTGTCCTTAACAAGTGTGTACTCAAGATGCTCGAAGAAATTGTCTTTCAATGAGTTTCTTGTACCTGAATTTGTGCTGGTAAAAAAGCAGGAATCTTTCTGTTTGTCCATAGTTTAGTCACCGTTTCTTTTTGTTTTTTACCAACAGATGAATTAAAATAATCATCGTTAAGCAAAAACATATTATTTTTGGTTAATAAAAAATTAAACTCTCTAATATAAAATTATGACTAACTTTTGCAAACAAACCATTCAAACTCTTATGGCTATTTTTCTGACTGACACAAAAACCAAATAAATATTCCCTGACAGCTTTGACGGATAAAATATAAAGGTTATAGTATCGGTCTTTTCAGGATACGGAGAGGTGCCTGAGTGGTCGAAAGGAACGGTTTGCTAAACCGTCGTACAGTGTAAAACTGTACCGGGGGTTCGAATCCCCCCCTCTCCGCCATTTTTATTTACAACCCCTTGATTTAGAAGCTACTTAGCTAATCGCCAAACACCTACATAAAATTGCAAATCATTCAGCTAAGGAAAAGCCTTAACATGATGGATACTAAAAATAAGAGTTTTCATGACTTAAAAATAATAGCGCTGTCATCAGTCGGCGGAATTATTGAGTTCTATGATTTTTCAATTTTTATTTTATTATCACCGTATATAGCTCAAAATTTCTTTACAGGATCTGAGTTTTTACGACTTATGGAAACATATTCGATATTTGCGATTGGATATATAGCGCGCCCTATTGGAGGAACAATTCTTGCCCACTTCGGAGACAAAAGAGGAAGAAAAACTATATTTCTTCTTTCGATATTCTCAATGGCGTTTGCTACTCTTTTTATAGGCTTGATCCCAAACTACAATTCAATAGGAGTTCTGGCTCCTATATTGCTTATTATCACAAGATTTGTTCAGGGATTTGCTCTGGGAGCTGAAATTCCAGGAGCATTTACTTTCGTTTACGAACATATGCCCCCGACAAAAAAATTCTTAGGTATAGCAATCATAATTTCAGGAATTTACTTTGGTATTGCACTTGGTTCTTTCATCTCAATGTTAGTCGGTAATTTCTTTTCGACTATTCAAATCGAATCCTTCGGATGGAGAATTCCATTTATTTTCGGAGGATTTCTTGCATTCGTCGGATTTTTTATGCGTTTTGGTATGACTGAGCCACCTGAATTTGCCGCACTTAAAAAAGAAGGAGGCACCCACAAAGTTCCTCTATTTGAAGTAGTAAAAAATCACAAGCTAAGTTTTCTGATAGGAGTTGTACTAACGACAGCATTCGGCACAGTTATGGTGTTTTTCTATTCCCTTCTCCCATCATATCTGATAACTAAATTCAATTATGATCATTTAAGAGCTTTTAGAATAAGCACATATAATACTTTATCCCTTGCTCTCCTCCTAATTATTCTCGGGTTCATCTGCACAAGGGGCAAAAATAAACTCTTCACGATGCTCAGCATTAGCATGCTTGCCATAGTTGGATGTTCTGCCTTGGTTATGTATTCAATAATAGAAATGAACTCGTCCAATCTGCTATTTTATCTACTATTGCTTTCAATATTCGTAGCAGTCGGAAATCCTGCCTACAATCTGGCTATTACGGAGCTTTT
>JBAXXY010000081.1:0-12738 GCA_037127655.1 Lentisphaerota bacterium | reverse complement strand
GGAGAGAACCGTCCTTTGCTACCCCGAAGAAGGAATAGTTAATTATTGTATATTTTGAATAGTCCACATTGAGCTGGTTGAAAACTCCCTTTGCAGGAAGCTGATAGGCGTCGCCCTTCCAGGCATCCCACTGAGTTATATAACCAATGACCTGTTTCTTTGATGCTGACGGAATCGGAGGAACTACAGTTGTCTTTTCGACTACGACATTGATAGAGACAATGATAGTTGTTCCGTCTTTTTCTTTAACTGTGGCTGTGATTGTGTGAGCTCCGAAAGCATTCGGAGTCCATGAGGCGCTGGCGCCCTCATATATTTTGCCGTCAACTGTGATCGTTGTTGAGGCTATATTTGCGCTGTCTCCTATGACGCTCAGTAAAATGTCGATAGGGGAGAGTGAAGCAATTTTGATTATCTGCCCGTCTGTATGAGAGGCGAAGCTGACAGTTGTATCTGTCGGAGTCGGTTTTGCAATTATATTGAGGGCTGATGCTGCAGCTCTTCCGGTTTCCCATGGAGTATGGGTATATCCGGCAGTAAGTTGACCATTAGTAATATTGAGAGCATCCCAGTCCACGCTCCAGTTCATGAAACCGGCAAAGCCGGCACCTTGCGACTTGATGAGGCTGACTGCGCTGCTGATGAGCGCAGGAGTGGCAATATATGCCATTTCACCGCCAGCGGCGCCTTCAGTGGCAGGAATGCCGAGAGCAAATTTAGATGGTGGAATCTGCAAGCCTATGCTTCCATTAGCCGTAAATCCTTCAGCCGTGGTAGCAGCCCATGTCATTGCAGCGAGGAACTTATCCATTCCGTCAGCCGGAGAGACTTTCAGATTGTCCTTTCCTGTAACTCCATTGCTAGGTCCCTGATTGTAGGTCTGAGGCCAGATATATGTGAATTTATCCACGCCGATAGTTTTAATAAGGCTGATGTAGAATTCGCCAGCAAGACTGTGGGTAGCCCATTGTCCTGTGCCGTAAGCGAAAGGAACTATGTAGCACCATTCAGGAGCGGCTGTTAGTGCGAAAGTCTTTCCAGAACTTCTGTAATCATTTACTATCTGGCTTACAGCCTGTCCAAGCAGAGCAGGATCGGAAGTGAATGAACCTGCTTCCAGGTCGAGGTCAAGACCGTCGAAACCGTATTCATTGATGATATTTTTAGCCTGAGTTATGAATAACTGTTTCTGCGCTTCTGTCTTGAGAGATAGGTGGAATTTTTCGCCGCCTAGAGAGACGATGACTTTTTTGCCCTGAGCCTTGGCATTGGTTATGAATTTTTTGACTTGCTCTGGATTATAGAGCCCCTGCTGATTGGCAGGATTGTTCATGTCATAGGCAAGGTAGAGATTACCGTTTGCATCGGTAATTATGAAGGCAACTATGAGCATATTGTAAGAAGAGTCAATTTTGTCGAGGTCAACGGCATTTGAAACAATCTGTTTGCCGCCGATATTGTATGAGGTATTTCCGCCCCAGAGACTCCAGTATGTGGCATTGATTTTATCTGAAGTTACTACTGGCGGGATGATAGGATCAACAACTGTTTTTATTATGGTTACTTGAACTGAAGCTGTGGCTTCCTGAGCTTTGCTGTCCTTAATTGTGTATGTGAATGTGTCTGAACCGTAATAACCTTTGGCAGGAGTATATGTAATTTTTGAACTTTCAATGGCGGCTGTGCCGTGGGAAGGAGTTGAAACTTTTGATATGACAAGACCTGTTCCCTGATCATTTTTGAGTACATCAATAATTACTGATTTGTCCTGGTCAACTGTAGCAGTGTCATTGTTAGCTGCGACTTTGGTTGTGTCAGCAGCACTACCCAAATCTTTCCATACTCCCCACTGTCCGCTTGTAGATGGATTTTCTCCTTGGGTCCACCATTTTGCTTCATAATTGTGTCCGTTGTAACTTATTCTGTCGCCTGCGATATATGCTTTTACCGCATCCCATGCGCCATAAGTAGAGCTTGGAGTTGAAGAGTTTTGAATAGTTATATTGATTGTAGCTGAAGCTGTTCCGCCTTTGTCGTCTCCGATTGTGTATTTGAAGGAGTCTGTGCCGATATAATCTTTTGAAGGCGTGTAGGTAACTGAATTGCCGCTCTGAACTGCACTTCCGTGAACAGGCTGAGAAATAGCGGCAAGGAAAATTGTATCCCCGTCAGCATCGCTGTCATTAGCAAGAGGATTTATGAGTGCTGCGGTATTTACATTTGTCGTAACGGCATCGTCATTGGCTGTTGGATTGGTGTTAGCGGAAGGAGTTGTTAGTGTCGTACCGTTTAATTTGATGTTAGATGGTTTGACTGATGCGTTTCCTGGCTGTGCGATGAAACCGAAGGAGTATTTCTCTCCCGGAGCAATTGAAGTCTTCCATGATGGAAGATTGACTGTGTAGTGGGTCCCTGTGCGTGAAGCTACAGAAGCATCCCACATCGAATTTATAGTATATGGGAAGTCAAATTCCAGCGAAACTTTTTCCAAAGGCGCCGTTGAAGTGTTGGTTATTGTAAATTGTCCCTGAAAGGCAGAACCCCAGTCTGAGCTCACAGAATAGTCCACTGAAGCAAAGACCGCCGTTGATAGCAGGCTGAAAAGAGCCAGTGTCATTATAGATTTAAGAGACTTTGATAGATAACTCGCCATAGAAATCCTCCTTTCATTTGTTTTATTCTTGAGTTTCGCGTGCATTAAGATGCCTATTTCTATCAAATCTATCAAAATGAGTATTGCAGAAAACGATCATATTTCGGATAATTTGATGGAAGTATTAAATATCGTTTAAGAAAAAAGGGATTTGTAACTATGGAATTTAAGAAAGATTCTTTCAGGGATATAAGAAAATCGCAGAGATGGACAGTTCAGGCGCTGGCTGACAAGCTTAATACATCCTCCACAACGATTCACATGTGGGAGAGCGGGCATCATGAGCCTCCGGTCAAGAAAATTTATGAAGCGGCAAAACTTTTTAATGTGCCTGTCAAAGACTTGATGGTCATTCCAAGTGACTATAAAAAGACTAATGAGAAATCCGATTCAGAAAAGGATGAACCTGTCAGGCTGATTGACAGTTTGCGCGGTGCCGATATTGACCAGTCTGTAGGAAGGCTGAATTCCGAGGTAGATTTTCTGGAAAAAAAAGTTAAGGAGCTTTCGTTACTTGTGAATACTCTTCTTCAGATTACACCTGTGCCGTTTTACATCAAAGACAGTTACCAGCAATATGTGATAGGCAATAAGGCTTTCTATGAAATTCTTGATCTGCCGGAGAACTTTGCTCTTGCCGGAAAGAAGGATGAAGAGATATTCTCGGAGAGTGAAGCAAAATCAAATACAAAAGAGGATGCGGCAGTTATCCATACACGAGAAGCTGTCAGGAATAGGGAAGGCTTTATTCCAGGGACCAGAAAGAAAAAATGGGGTGATATTCACAAACTGCCAGTAATGGGAACAAAAAATTATCTTCTTGGGATCATGGGTGTATTTGCCGATATAACAAAGCGGAAACAGGAAGAAGACCTCAGGATAAAACTCGAAAAGATGTTAAATTCTACCGACGAAACCATCTGGATGGGGAGAGGTTTAAAAAAAGATGGAGAAAGAGTATTCATTGAAGAGATAATTTTTATATCAAGCGATGCTACGCGAAGAGGAATACTTAGAGATAAAATCAGTTTAGATTATGAAGAACAGATTAAATATTACCAGTCATTGATAGTGGATGAACCAGAGAGGAAAAGGCACGACTTGTCCCGTATAAAAGACGGAGAGCATTCTGAAGTGTATTACAAGGTAAAAGTAGAGCATCTGGATTATCCGCTTCAAGTTAGAGAAAGGATTTATTATAATGCTGACGAAGACCTCTTTATCGGCGTTATTTACGCAGAAAATTCGCCATTTACGCATAAGAAGTTAACATAAAGGAAATACGCTGGGAAATAAATTGATGATGAATGACCTTACAGTAAAGAAGATTATCAAGAAGGGCAGAAGCGTTTCAATCTGCTTCAAAGACTATGGAGCAGGCACTTTGGGCGAAGTCCTGAAGACAGTCTGCGCTTTTTTAAACCGGCATGGTGGCGAAATTCTTTTAGGTGTTAGCGATAAAGGCGTCGTGTATGGGCTTGAAGAACAAATACTACCGAAAATCAAAGCTGAATTGATTTCAGAACTCAATAATTCTCAAAATATAAACCCGGTATTTTACCTTTCAGTTGACGAAGTGAAATACGAAGATAAAAGTGTCCTATATATCTATGTGCCGGAGAGTTCTCAGATACACAGACTTAATGGCAGGATATATGACCGCAGCGACGATGGGGATTTTGATGTCACCGACAATACTAATCTCATTAGCTCTCTCTATCTTCGCAAACAGACAAATTACTCAGAGAACAAGATTTATCCGTTTGTAAGGATGGAAGATTTTCGAAGTGATTTGATGCAGAGAGTCAGAAAACTAGTTACAGTGCAGAACAAAGATCATGTGTGGGCGTCAATGACTGATGAAGAAATTCTTAAGAGCGCCAGGCTTTATCAGAGAGATTTTCAAACAGGAAAAGAAGGCTTTACTCTAGCGGCAATCCTGCTTTTAGGCAAAGATGAAGTCATACTTTCTGTCCTGCCTCATCACCGCACCGATGCTGTTCTACGGAAAGTCAATAAAGACCGCTATGATGACAGAGATATTGTAACAACCAACTTGATTGAGAGTTATGATAGGCTTATGGCCTTTGTAGAAAAGCATCTGCCTGACCCTTTCTATCTGGAGGGAACCGACAGAATCAGCATCCGTTCGCATATCTTCCGTGAACTTATTGCCAACTCGCTTATCCACCGGGAATACCTTAACGCCTTTCCGGCTAAACTTGTTATTGAGGCAGATAAAATATTTCTTGAAAACGGCAACAAACCTCACTCTTTGGGTTTGGTTAATCTGTCGAACACAGCTCCGTTTCCAAAAAACCCAATCATTGCATCTTTCTTCAGACAGATAAACCGCGCAGAAGAGCTTGGTTCAGGCTTCAAAAAACTTGCCAGATACGGAAAAATCTATTTTGGCGCTGAACCTCTGATTCAGGATAAGGATATTTTCAGAATCGAAGTGTCGTTTCCCTGCGAAGCGGCCCTTTCCCTGAAGTCTGAAGCTCAGCCTGAAAATAAGTTGGGAGAAAAGTTGGGAGAAAAGTTGGGAGAAAAGTTGGGAGAAAAGTTGGGAGAAAAGAGGTTTAAGATGTTATCTCTTATAAATGAAAATTCAAATTTAACTATTTCACAGCTTGCCGGGATTATGAATATGAGTACAACGGCCCTTGAGAACAATCTGAAACTCTTAAAACAAAAAGGCCTCTTGAAGAGGGTTGGTTCGGACAAGGGCGGTCACTGGAAAGTATCTATGGAATAAAAGCATGGGCGTCCTCCTTAGGCGGATAAATCTCGTCCGTGAAATGAAAATAAATAACTATGTTAAGCATATCAAAACTTTACTGCGGCAATGAAGAGTACGGCGATATCCTGAGGTATCGCGGAATCCATTCTGCCAGCAAAAAACCCATCGTCGTCTGGAATGTGACTTCCCGATGTAATCTGGCCTGCACGCACTGTTACGCTGATGCCTCGTCCTGCGCTAAGAATTCATTTGATTTATCTACTGATGAAGGAAAAGCGTTGATTGATGACCTATCAGCATTTGGCGTTCCTGTTCTTCTTTTCTCAGGTGGTGAACCACTTATGAGGGAAGATATTTTCGAGCTTATAGCCTATGCGGCATCTAAAGGCATGAGAACTGTCCTTTCTTCGAATGGGACACTAGTAGATAAAACTAAAGCCGAAACCCTGAAAAAAATCGGCATTTCCTATGTCGGAATAAGTATTGACGGCAGAGAGGAGACACATGATAAATTCAGATGCCATAGAGGAGCCTTCAAAGAGACAATTCAGGGAATACGAACTTGTGTAGAAGCTGGGCTGAAAGTCGGTCTGCGATGTACAATGAACAAAGATAATCTCAAGGATATGCCATTTATCTTCGACTTAATGGAAAAAGAATGCGTGCCTAGGATATGTTTCTATCACCTGATCTCTTCAGGAAGAGGCGCATCAATCTCAGATAAAGAACTGTCCCTTAATGAGAAAAGAGATGCGTTAAACTATATAATTGATAAGTCCTCAGAGTTGTATCGAAGAGGCAGCAACAATGAAATATTGACTGTTGCAAATCATTGTGATGGCATCTTCCTGTACCTTAGGATGAAAAGAGAGAATCATCCGGAAGCCGACAAGATTCTTGGTTTCCTAAAAATGAACTCATCGGACAGCAGCGGCATCGGCATTTCTTCAATCAACTGGGATGGAGAAGTTTATCCCGACCAGTTCTGGAGAACTAGGATTATCGGCAATGTCAGAAAAGAAAAATTCAGCTCTATATGGGATTCATCTAAAAATGAAATGCTAGATAGGCTTCTGAATAGACGAAAATACATCACTGGCAGATGCTCTAGATGTAAATTTTTGGAAATATGCGGAGGAAACTTTAGAGCGAGAGCTGAATACTACACTGGCGATACTTGGGCCTCAGATCCGGGATGTTATTTATACGATGAAGAAATATCATGAAAATTATCGCATGGGAATTAACAAAAAGATGCATGCTTAAATGCAAACACTGCCGTGCCAGAGCTGAAAATATCTCATACGACAATGAGCTTTCACTTTCAGAAGCTAAACTCATTATTGACTCTCTCTCAAAGGCATTGCCCGTCTTACTCATACTTACTGGTGGTGAACCACTAATGCGATCTGATATATTTGAAATTGCCAGCTACGCTTCTGAGAAAAAGATAATGGTTGTAATGGCAACTTGCGGCTCACTGATAACAAAAGAAACTATCGAGGAGCTTAAATCTTGCGGAGTGACTAAACTTAGTTTCAGCATTGATGGTTTTGATGCGGATTCACATGATGAATTCAGAGGAGAGAAAGGCGCATTTAATGAAGTTGTGCGAGCAACAAAACTAGCAAGAGAGCATGCCATGCTCTTTCAGATAAACACGACTCTTATAAAGTCAAATTTCAAATACATTGAGAAGATAAATAACCTTGCTGTCGAGATGGGCGCAGATTTGCATGATATTTTCATCATGATCCCGACGGGCAGGGCAGATAATATCAGAAGTGAACTTTTAAATAATAACCAATATGATGAAGTCTTAAAATGGATTGCTACTGAGGTGCTTGCAGAAAGACGGAAAATAAGGGTTACCTGCGCTCCGCACTATTCCAGGATATTTAAAGAGACCTCCGAAAAACTCGGAATCGCACCGAATGTCAAATCCAGACCTCCATCGCCATGTATGGGCGGCAAAAACTTTTTCTTTATTTCAAATACCGGAAAACTCTACCCCTGCGGTTTTTTCCCTATAGAAGGCGGCGATTTGAGAAAATCTAATTATAGTTTTTCGATTGCAGAAAAGGAGTCTAAACTCTTTTTTGCACTCAAAAATCAAAAACTCTATCATGGTAAATGCACTGTCTGTGAATATTTCTCATCATGCAGCGGATGTCGAGCTCGAGCATTAGCAATAAATGGAGACTACCTTAGAGAAGAACCGTTTTGTTCCTATATACCCATGAGATAACCAGAGTGAACATTTTTAAAAATATATTAGAGAAACAATTGTTCCTTGCATTACAGGAGGGATTGGAAATATCTGAAAATCCTCTGAGACTTATTGAAGGAAAACTCAATCTGCGCGAGGATGAAATTCTCTCTTTATATTCATCTTTTGTTAAAAGAGGCCTGGTTAGACGATTTGGCGCTGTATTTGAGCCATCAAAGCTGGGCTATCAAAGCGTATTATGCGCCGCAAAAACAACTAATTTGGATGAAATTAAAAACAGCATTTCAGGCATTAGAGAAATAACTCACTGTTACACAAGAGACTATGAATACAACTTGTGGTTTACTTTCACTGCCAGGCGAACCGAATTCAGAACAAGATTAGACGAAATAGCTAACATTTTTGATTTTGAAATCCTGGAACTTCCCGCTGTTAAAAAGTTCAAAACAACTGTTATCTTTAATCTCGGGTTACCCGTAGCACGGGCATCTTGCCCGTGTTCTTTAAAGGAAGTTATTGACTTTGATTCTTCAGATATATCCATAGCAGACCCTCTTTATGAAGTTAGCCCTTCAAATGATATGTTCAAAGATAATAATGCTTTGCTTCAAAAGCTCAATCTTTGGAAATCCAGTGGAGCTTTGAAGCGGATAGGACTTATTCCATATCACACTCAGATTGGATACAAGGCAAATGCCATGTGCGTCTGGAAAGTTGAAGCTGAAAGGATGGATTATATTGGCAGAGAATTATCAAAAAGGTCTGATGTTACTCACTGCTATGAAAGAACGCCAATAGAGGGAAAATTCCATTTTAACCTATTTTTCATGATGCATAGCGATACATTAGAGCATATCAATCAAGAATTTAATCAGATAAATAACTATCTGGATCTCTTCGGCGGGAAGATGCTTACGACACTTCAGGAGATAAAAAAGTCGAGTTTTAAACCATTTTAGAAATCGTAACTGAGGTTTTATATTTTTCTGATATAATGTTCTTACGAATTTTCATTCTTAAATAAGCTAAAAAAGAGGTTTATCTCATGGCTGTAACGGATAAAAAAAACAAAATTTTTGGGCTTGATTACAGATGGTTTCTTGTTTATATGATGCTTCTTGGCTCGGTAGTTAACTATCTTGACAGAGCTAATTTAAGCATAGCAAATACCACTATAAGCGCAGAATTTGGCCTTTCACCCATTCAGATGGGGCTCATGCTTTCAGCTTTTATGTGGCCTTACGCTATTGCCAATCTTCCAGCCGGCTGGTTTATAGATAAATTCGGGATAAACAAGATATTCATATTTGGTATTATCCTCTGGTCATGCGCTACGATCGGAGGAGGTTTTGCTGCTGGTTTTGCCACTTTATATATTTCAAGAGTCGTTTTAGGCATAGCTGAAGCTCCGTTTTTTATCATAGGAGGAAAGATAACCCAGAAATATTTTTCTGAAAAAGAGCGAGGTATAGCTTCTTCGATAATCAACCTTGGACCAAAAATAGCTCAGGGGTTTGCTCCGCCGCTACTTACTTTTATGCTCATCTATCTAGGCTGGAGATGGATGTTTATATCTCTTGGTATGGTCGGGTTCCTTGTTGCGATTTTCTGGATGAAATTCTACAGGAAAGATGACGACCGCCTTGAGCAAATTGAAATAGCAAAGCTTAGAGAAACAACACATACAAAAGCCATAAGTTGCTGGAAACTCTTCAATCACCCATCGAGCTGGTGGTTCAATATAGGAAACATTGGCTCATCTTATATCTTCTGGTTTTACTTTACCTGGCTTCCTACATATCTGATTCAAGGCAAGCATATTAGTTTAGCTAATACTGCCTGGTTAACGTCAATCCCATTTCTGGCAGGCATACTGGCTGTTCCTGCCGGTGGATACATTTCAGATTATCTTATAAAGAAAGGCATGAGTGCGATTAAAGCCAGACTTATCCCGACTGTCGGCGGCTGCTTTATTTCAGGTCTTGCTATCCTGCCGGTTAATTATATAGATAACACGCTAATTTCGATGCTACTTGTTACTATAAGTTTCTTTGCTATTGCTATGAGGGTAGGGGTGCTTTGGGCTCTGGTGGGAGATATTACCCCGAAGGAAGCTGTGGGAACTTTCGGTGGCATTCAGAATTTTGCAAGTTTTATCGGTGGGACTCTTGCTCCGATTGGAACAGGATTTATCCTTGCCTTTTTTGGGGGCAACTATAATTTTGTGTTCATAGTTTGTGGTATATTGGCTATACTAAGCGCCGTAAGCTATGCTTTAATCAGAAGACCTATAACAAGTGAAGAAATAGCGAAAGCTTAAATTTAAGGAGAAAATCATGAAACTAAAAGCATTCTTATTTGCTGCAGCCATTTTCACAGTAGGAGCTTTGATTGCCGGAGATAATAGCTGGCTTTCAAAGGTGGGCAACACAGTTGATAATGTTAATTCTATTGTCAGCGGCGAAGGGTCTATTACTAAGACAACAATCAAAGATGTAAAAACATCTGGCAGTAAATATGTGAATAAGAAAGTAGAAGTTTCCGGTAAAATAGTCGGGCTTGCCGTGGGTTCAGGAGAAGGAAAATTTGTTGTGATTATAGCCGATGAAGACGGCACCAAGATGAATGTAAATGTAACTAATAATCCTTACCGCAGGCTTCTTGATTCAGCTACAGCTGTTGGCACATATAACGGCGATTCATTAGATAACGGTAAGATTATATAGAAGGATTTAGCTTCTTCTTTTCCTCGGGATTCTCAGGAATTTAGGAGCGGCGTTCTTGTTTAAACTTATTCCGTTTGCAAAACAGATTGTAGGGATATTTGATTTGGCAATATTCTGAACAAGATGAAGTTTGTTTTCCAGCGGGCAGTTCCAATTTTCAGGCTGAGAAATCAGATCTACAGATAAATCTTCATTTATATAGAGTAAACCCCATCCGTCAGCAAGTTCTTGAGGAGTTGTCATTCCTCTTGGGACTGCAAGATATAAATAGTCTGCAAGTAGCGACTGCCTGATTCGTTCAAAGCGGCTGCCTTTATTTAGAACGCGTTCAAGTTTTTCGATTTTTAGGCAGCACTTTGCATAGTTGTTATTAGTTGTTCTGTGATAGTCCCACGACTCAATATCAGAAAATAAATTATCCGTCAATTTAAGTTCAGGCTCTGATATTCTAATCTGAGCTTCAAGTTCATTTTTTCTCTTTTTTTCTTTTAGCAGCAAATCCTTCATGTCGCTATTGTTTCCGCATTCTGTGACGCAATCGTCGTAATTAGTTCTTACTTCAATTATTGCAGTTCTGTATGGAAATAGCGTCTTCTTGCCTTTTTTAGTTTCACTCTTAGACCAGAAAGCGGCAATTCCTGCTTTGAATTTTATTATTCTAGTAGGGACTGTACATCCTAGGCCGGATGGTTTTGATTTTAAGAGCCAGGCAATAGCTGCCCTTTTCGAATCCCTTTCATTTGTATCTGGAATGATGTGTTTTTGTTTTTTACTGCCCTTTTTTTTGAACGAAGCAGGGCGCGATTCTTTCATGAATTCAAAAGTTAATTGAAGATCATTATCCATAAATAGCGAAAAGTTAATTTTTATATTTAATAATAATACTTTATAAGTAACTTGCTTATTATCAAAGAGAATCAGGAATAATTCCTTCAGAATGCCTGTCGAGGGAAGAATTGTTTAGGAGCGACTCTAAGTAGTTGATTAAAGTCTCTTTATCCTTTGGAAATCTGGCTGAAAGCGGTATAGGGACTGATGTGTGGTCAGCTCTGAATACAGTCGAAGTCAAATCCAAATTTTTGATTATTGAGTGTAGCTCATCTATTGAACCGTATTCAGAAATTGTTTGATAGCCATCGTACATTTTTGTTCCGGGAGCTTTTATAAATCTTAGTATGGCAAAGAATTTAGGAGACATCTTGTTAATTGTCTTTGCAGTTAGTTCAGCGTGAGATTTTGAATATTTTGCGCCACCAAGCCCCAATAATACAAATACGCACATTCTAATGCCTGCTTCTTGAGCCTTTATTACGGAATCGGTCATTTCCTGAGCTGTTTCGCCCTTTTTAACCAACTTCAACAAATCCTCGTCCCCGGTTTCTAGCCCCATGTAGAGTGTATAGAGTTTAAGCTCTTTAAGTTCTCTTAATTCCTCAACATTTTTTTTATTTATAGATGAACCATTTGCGTACATTGAAATTCTGGCGAGTTTTGGGAATGAAGAGTTTAGCTTTTCAAAAAGTGTTTTAAGATAAGGATAATCAAGAGCCATCACATCGCCGTCAGAAAGAAAAATTCTAGACTCTTCCCTGTAGCGCACCGCCGCTCTCTCTATTTCCTCGAGAACCTCGCTCAAAGGTCTGACCTCGTATTTTGTGCCTTTGTACATAGGGCAGAAGAGGCACTTATTGTGGGGGCATCCGTAAGAAATTTGGAAAATTAAACTTCCAGCTTCAGAAGGTGGTCTGAAGAGCGGCTCTTTGTAACGGATGAGATTGAGAAAGTTTGATAGCATATAAATAAAAAAAGGCGCAAAAAATTGCGCCTTGAAAATCATAAAAGATATTAAGCAGTTATCTTGGAAATTTTAACTTTTACAAGGTTCTGTCTGTGACCTTTTTTCTTGTGATAGCCTTTACGCCTTTTGAACTTGAAAGCTACGAGTTTGTCAGCGCGGAAATGCTTAACTATTTCGCCTTCGACCTTTGCACCGCTGACTGTAGGATTTCCGAATTTAACATCAGCGCCATCGCCAACTGATAAAATTTCAGTAAACTCAACTTTATCGCCATCGTTGCCATCAATAAGCTCAACATCGATTATTTCTTCGGGTTGAACTCTATACTGCTTTCCGCCTGTAAGAATTACAGCATGCATTTCTTTCTCCTTAAGTGTATCTAAAAATGATATTTGAAATTTCCTAAACAACAGAGCTGAAAAATATAAAGCGCTTCAAGTAAGTTACAAACTAATAAGAAACAATTATCTGGATTTGTGAAGCTTTGGGCTAGGTTCTCCTGGCAGATATCTTAACAATTTGAGTATTGGTTATGATGTCATGGAGCGCTCTTTTGCTTCCAAGAATATAGTTAATTATCGGTGATAT
>JBAXXY010000080.1:0-12752 GCA_037127655.1 Lentisphaerota bacterium | reverse complement strand
GAATACAATCGTCGTCTAACAGTCCTTCAAAGTATTCGCAATAAATACATGACACAATTTCCTAAAAGAAAAGTTTTTATTGATGCTGGAATAGATATAGTACCAGTAGATTGGGTTAACCAACAATTGGTAGAACTCGGAGAACATTGGAATGTACATTTTGGTGTAGAAGGATACATTCTACCTCTACTCTCAGATGCTGAACTTAAAAAAAATGGATAAAAACAAGTCTCCTAACAAATTATTCTAGCGAATGTGCTAATCAGAGATCGTTCCCAGGCTATGCTATGGTACAATTGCATGCCGCTGATATTTACTAGTATTTCATAACAAATATGGGAATAGGCCATTATAGTCAGGCATAGGCAGTATCCATTGATAAATTAGCATCATTGTAAGTATATTGTATACAATATTTGTCTATAATGAGTTCATTACCTTCCGACTGGGGGTCAAAAGGTCGAGAGTTCGAATCTCTCCATCCCGACCATTCTTTTAGCACCATAATTCTTAAAACATCTACTCTTAGCGCAACATGCAAAAAGTTGCAAAACCAGCTGTTGTTAAATCTAAGTTTCCCATTACAATTTTTAGCAGATATGGTGATAAATATTAATAATTTGAAAGGTAGAGTAAAAATGAAGAATAATTTTCTTAAAAGCTTTTTTGTTGCAGGTTTAATTACGCTGTCAGTTTCAACCTTTGCGGGCAATCAGAGGGGAAATAATCCTGACTTATTATTTGCCAAAGCTCAGAGCATAATTGAAAACAGCAGCAATATAAGTGATTTAAAGAGTCTTTCTGATGCAGAAAAAGCCTATTTTATGAATATATATGTTATTTCTCTTAAAAGCGGAGAAATAGTGTATTCTCCAAGCAGTACATCGAATAATACATTCATAAGCCCTGAAGAAGGTATTGTGATTGTAGATAAAACTGTCAAGGCTTGGCAATTTGATGAATCAAAAACAGTTTATGATATAGGTTCTTATCTAACTTCTGTCGTAGTTACAAATTCACGAGATGTCTATATTCTTGTCATTCCTAAATTTATCAAAGCATGAATGTTAAAAAACTATATTAGCCGGTCTAATTACTTTTTTCTTTTTTAGTAGATAGGTTTGCGATTTTTTCATAGAGCTGGCTTAAAGTGTTATTAAGTTCGGCGATGAGTTTTTTCTTCTCTAAAAGTAAAGTTCTCATCTGGTCTTTGCTAAATTTAAGTTCTAAGTGTGTTTTTATTCTGGCATTGATGACTTCTTTCTTGAGCGGTTTACTTATAAAATCAACAGCCCCCACTTCAAAGGCCTTAAGTTGGCTTTCATCATCAGTAAGAGCGGTAATAAGAATTACTGGAATATCCTTATAACCATTATTCTTTTTTATTAAAGAACAAACTTCGAAACCATCAATATCAGGCATCATCACATCAAGTACGATTAGGTCAATGGCGTGGTTTTGCTCAATGATGTTCAGGGCATCTCTGCCATTGTGAGACTTAAGTATCTCGTAATTGTTGGTGCTTAATATCGTCTCGAGCAGTTTTACATTGATTTCTTCATCATCAACTATAAGGACTAAAGGTTTTCCATTATTCATTCTGTTTACCTGTTGATAATATATTGGCTAATAGTTATTTAAACTGTTCGTATTTAATTATAACTTCATAGTGTTCTTGCGTATATAGCAATAACTAAAAAAAAGTTGCATAAAAATAAGTCTCTCATATTGTTATGACAAACAACAACTTGAAGATTCATAACTGATTAGATATAATCATGTAGATAATTGATTTTAAATTCATAGTCCAATGTATTTCTTAGGAGGAATATGCGTAAAAAGGCTTTACTTAAGCATAGAAATTTTTTATGCGCTTTAATGTTAATGTGTTTTAGTTGCCTTATTTCTTCCTGCATATCAGTAAAGAATGAACCTATTCATGCTAATTATTATGATTTAGGAAATCCTCAGCCTATTGAAATAAATGGTGTTAACCTGGAAATAGTTCCTTTCTCCAACTACTCTGAAGTCAACTCTGAGATGCTGTATAGATTGGGTGAAAATCAGGTAGATCTTGATCCATATAACCAGTGGGTGGAGCCTCCAAATATCTTGCTTACGAGTTTTTTTAAGAGAGCTATAAATCTCAATGACGATAAAAAACTTGGGAATGATGCCGATATTTTATTAATGAGTTTATATGTATCAATAACGGCATTTGACATAGACTTGAAAAATAATAAGGTGATTATTGGAGCAACTTACAAAATAAGATATCAGGGTAAGATTCTTCTTGTTCAAAACAGAGTATTTGAGCAAAGCTTCAAAGATAAAACTCCGTCTTCTTTTGCTCATACCATGTCATTAGCATCATCTGAATTTCTAAAATTGATCGGCTCTCAGATAAATGATTTGAAAGCCATTATAATAAAAACAAAAGATCTTCAGGCTAAATAACTGGAATAAATTTCAACATGAGCAATGAACTCACAAGTTTCTTTAAAAATATTGGGAATTTCGGATATAAGGCCTATAAGGACTGCATTGCTGGTTTTGCGTTTATCGGGGAGACTGCCAGCGCTTATGCTTACGCAGTTCGTCACCCAACTAAAATCAGATGGAAAGAGACTTTGTACTACATGGATAACTGCGGCAGCGATGCTATACCGATAATAAGCGTAGTAGGTTTTCTTGTAGGCTTTGTCCTTGCTTTGCAGGGAGTGGTTCAGTTAGAAAGGATGGGGGCCAAATTCATGGTGTTGGATCTGGTAATACTATCTGTTTTTAAGGAACTGGGGCCGATAATGTCTGCGATCGTAGCCACAGGAAGAGCCGGATCGGCATTTGCTGCCGAGATCGGTACGATGAAAGTGACAGAAGAAATTGATGCCATGATAGTAATGGGTTTTGATATAAGCAGGTTTTTAGTCGTCCCCAAAATTATAGCTATGATGATAGTGATGCCTATCTTGACAATTGTAGGCAATATTTCTGCAATCATAGGCGGTATATTCGTGAACTATGTTCAGCTTAAAATTTCTATTCCTGAAAGCATAAATATTGTATTGCAAGTTTTGACGATAACTGATTTTATGCAGAGTATTGTAAAAAGCATAGTCTTTGGAGGCATTATTGCGTGTGTGGGCTGTCTGCGAGGACTTCAAACCAAAAATGATTCTCAAAGTGTAGGGAGAAGCGCCACATCAGCAGTCGTGACAAGCATATTTATCCTTGCCGTAGCAGATACTGTAATTACTTTGATATTTTGCTTGTTCCAAAGAGGATCCTTGTTGTGAAGAAAATTATAGAGGTTAAAAATCTAAGTATCGGCTACGATGACAGGACAATCCTCAAGAATGTTACTTTTTCCGTCAATGAGGGGGAAATATTGTTTATTATGGGCGGTTCCGGTACTGGAAAGACGACATTGCTTAAAAATTTAATGGGTTTAGCTAAACCCTTTGATGGCAAGATACTTATTAACGGGAATGATATTAACATGGTGCCTACTGATGTAAAAAGAGCTATTCAAAGAACAATAGGTATAACTTTTCAGGATGGCGCTCTTTTTGGATCTTTATCGATAGGAGAAAACATTTCTTTATTGCTTGAGGAATATACAAATATGACTAAAAAGCAGATAAGAGAAGTTGTTCTTCAGAAACTCTCACAGGTGGAACTTGAAGAGTATGTCGATTACTATCCTTCTGAAATAAGCGGTGGAATGAGGAAAAGAGCAGGTCTCGCCAGAGCAATGGCATTAAATCCAAAGATTCTTTTTTTTGATGAGCCGTCTGCAGGGTTAGATCCTATTACTTCCGCAGGACTTGACAGGCTTATTTATAAAGTGGGAAGAGAGCTAAATGCTACTGTAGTCATTGTTTCTCATGAGCTAGACAGCGCTTACTCAATTTCTGACAGAACTATAATCCTTGAAAAGAGATTAATGGGTATAGCTGAGATGGATAAACTCGATACTATACTTAAAACTACGAAAAACGAATGGGTAAAAAGGTTCCTGGAACGGGATGGTTTATCCAGAAAATCAATATAGGGTTTTACTAATTATGATAGAGGCTAACAAGGTTAAATTAGGTATCTTTATAACACTCGGGACAATACTGATTTTAGCGGGTATTTTTACTTTCGGCATGTCTCAATTTTTTGTAGAGAAAGTTAAAATCTACACTATTTTCACAGATGATATCGAAGGAATAGGTGTAGGATCACCTATCAAATACTACGGGGTGGTCTTTGGACAGGTTACTGGCCTTTATATATGCAATGACGGCAATGTGGAAGTGGAGATGGACCTTAATCTTGGGGCAATTGAACAAAAAATGAAATCGCATTTTATTGAACTTATCCTCAATGAAGATACTCAGGCAATAACTTTGCAGAAAGAGGTTGATGAAGGGTTGAGGTGCTCTCTTAGATTCAGAGGGATAACAGGAGATAAGTATATCAATCTTGGCTATTTTCCAAAAACTAATACACGAAATGATTTGCGAATTCCTTCCAAGGAGCCTGAGTTTTATTATATTCCTTCGATTCCAAGTCATGTTCAAGGTGCTATAGATAACATATCCGATATAATTTACGATCTCTCTCAAATTGATTTCCAGGAAGTGATCAGGAATCTGAATCGCGATCTTCATACTATAGGCGAATTGGCTAAAGATATGAAAACATCACTGGATTCTGTAGATTTGCAGGAACTAAATAGTTCATTGATCAATACAACGAACAATATTGACCAGATGGCGGAACAGATTACGACTTTAAGCAATAATCTCAATAGCAATCCTTCAAGTATAGTGTGGGGGATAAAACAGGAATCTACGCTAAACAAAGATTTAAAATAACTACCTAAGAGAAAGAGTGAGGGAAAGATGGGGAAACATGTAATTGAAGACGCAAGAAGATGTATTCAGTGCAAAGTGCCAAAATGCAGAGAAGGGTGTCCTGTATCTACGCCTATTCCTGATGCTATAAAGATGCTTCTTGACGGAAAAATTAAAGAGGCAGGAGAAATGCTCTTCGATAACAATCCGCTGTCAATTATTTGCGCAATGGTTTGCCCGCATGAACTCCAATGCGAAGGGCATTGCATTCTTGGAAAGAAAAGCAGCCCGGTATATTTCAGCGCTATAGAACACTACATATCGGATTATTATCTCAATGTAAAAAAAATTAAACCACAGAAGAACCCCAATAAGAAAGTAGCAATAATAGGCTCCGGCCCTGCAGGTATCACAATAAGTTATATGTTGGCCGCAAAAGGATATGATGTAACGATATTTGAAGCCTATGACCAGGTCGGTGGAGTGCTTTATTACGGAATCCCTGATTTTAGACTCCCTAAATCATTTCTTGAAAGAATTAAGAATATGATGTTAGGCTATGGCATCAAGATAAGGCCAAATACGCTCATAGGCCCAAATCTGACGGTGGAAGAGCTTTTCAGAGACGGCTACAAGGCAATATTTATAGGGACAGGGACATGGAAACCCAATAAAACCGGGCTCAAAGGAGAATCTCTTGGGCATGTTCATTTTGCTATAGATTACCTCAAGAATCCCGATGCTTATACGCTTGGAGACAAAGTTTGCGTAATCGGAGCAGGCAATGTGGCTATGGATGTAGCAAGGACGGCTATCAGAAAAGGTGTAAAAGAAGTTTATATAATGTATAGAAAAGGAGAAGATGAGATTACCGCCAGGAAGTACGAAACTGAGTACGCAAGACTTGACGGAGTAAACTTCGAATATTTCAAAACACCTGTAGAGTTTGTCGATAAAGGTGTGATTGCCAGGAAGACTAAATACATCACTGATGCTCAGGGACAGAAAACATTAGTCGATGTAGAGGGCAGTGAGGAACTCTTTGAATCTGACTCAGTGATACTTGCCATTAGCCAGGGACCGAGAAGTCTCATAATTTCGACCACAAAAGGGCTTAATGCTGCCAAAGGCGGACTTCTGAAGGTGGATGTAGCAGGGAAGACAACGAGAGAAGGCGTCTTTGGTTCAGGAGATGTAGTAACTGGCGCTCAGACCGTCGTGCTTGCAGTAAAGCACTCCAAGATTGTTGCAGAAGCTATACATGATTATGTGACGAGAAAATATTTTCCTGAAGAAATAATACATCCTTTAATGGGAACAAAAGTCTAGACTTTAATTTTCTATTTCAGCCCATTTCTGATCAAGGATTTTAGCGCTGACTTTTTCGGGAATACTTATTTCTGGGGCGAAGACTTTGATTCTGAATTCCTGAAGCAGCCTGGCAAATTCCATTATCCCGTAGGCATGTTCGGGATTTAGCAGGGAATTGAACCTTTCATCGAGCTTTTCCTGATAGTTTTTAATCTCAGCAAATTTGCCAAGGTCTTTTGCAGGAGAATTCTTCATCCTCTCAATTCTTAGAAGCAATGCTTTCAGATAGTAAGGGTATCTTGCCAAGAGGTAATCCAAAGATAGAAACCCAGGCTTAAAAAGATATTCGAGATGGTTATTGATATCCTCTAAGCTTTCTTCACATGCGTGAAGTTTTTTTATCTGGTTAAGTATAGTTTCGCGATCATAGATAATCTTCTCTAGCGCTGAGGATAAAAAATTTGCACATGTATGCAGTGAAGTTAAAGCTTCCTTCGCTCTTTCCTCAAATGAATCTTTGTCTCTTATTTCCAAAGAGCCGTTTGCTGTAAGTGCATTGTAGATGGCACAGTCGGCAAATTCTCTTTTGTACTTATCTGACGAATATATGAAAGATAATGGCAATGAGATACTTGGCTTCAATGGTAGGCGTTTATCTAGAAATTTGCTTTGTTCAGGATATTTAAGTCTGAAGAGTTTAATGATACCTGATTTATGGTTGGCATTAGCTTCGAGTTTGTCCGTGAAAAGCTGTAGTCCTACGCTATCTTCTCCCTCGTCAACAATTGCCGGGTAACCGAAAGCGCTCTGGTTTTTATCGAGGATAATCTCCTTATCCAGTGGCTTATCGGGAAAGGCAATTAGTTTGCTTGCTGTCCACTCATTGACATCCTCGTCCTCGTAATAAATTTGGGATGAGAATTCCTCTCTATCGGGAAGCCCCTGAGTAACTATTATCCTTTCTTCGCCTTCTCTCATTTCACCTATTTTCATAATTAGATAATTCGGCATTCCTTCTTCATCAAAGTCATTTTCTCCTACGGACTGATTTACTCTTTGAGAGAGGAAAATTGACAGAGACTTGGTTAATCTCTGGTTTCTTGCGATCTTCCCGTCTTTGACATCCTTTGTAAATTCATCTGCCGTCTGTTGAGCAGGATTAAATAGAATTCGCTTTTCTTTTGGAAGGGATTTAATAAGGAACTTTATTTTCTCTGCCAAATAACCCGGGACAATCCATCCGCAGAAGTAGGATGGAATCATGTTAAGAAATTCAGACGGGCAGAGCATCGTTACTCCATCGTCTATTTCACCGGGATTGAAGGAGTATTTGAGCGCGAAACTCTGTTTGTAAAAAACCATCTCATCAGGATAATCAGACCAGTCAATCGGTTCACTAGTCGGATAAACAGCATCTATGGCTTTCATAGAGATGTTTGCTCTGGATTTGGACAAATAATCTTCAAGGGTTTTTACAGAGCATACATTTTGGGGGATGACCTTGTCGAAATGCTCAGATATAGCATCGTTATTGAGCAGAGATTCAGGTCGCCTTATTTTAGCTTCCATTGTCTGAATTTCATCAAGCATCTTCTCGTATTCTTCGAACCACTTACCCCATGTAAAGATGTTGGCAGGCACAAGGGCATCCCTGATGAAAATTTCCCGCGATTCTGATGGATTGATTTTGCCATAGTGAATACTTCTTCCTTCATGAATGAGCAGTCCTCTGAAAACAACTGTCTCAAGCGCCGTAACAAATCCTCGTTTTTTCTGCCAATGGATGTCCTTATAAACAAATTTGCACAAATGTGGTACGACTGTCTCAATCCATTCAGGTGAAATCTCACCCGCGATTCTTGCGTAAAGTTTAGTCGTTTCGACAAGAGAGAAAGAAACCATCCATTTTGGGAGTGCTTTGAATATATTTGAGCCAGGAAACAGATTGAATTTTATCTCTCCGCCACCCTGATAAACATTCTTTTCTGTTCTTAGGCCGACATTGGAAGGGAAAGCGGAGATTATGCAGCGGTGTATGGATGAATAGTCATAGAGTTCGTCTGCTGTGATCATTCTATCAAGCTTCCATCTGAGCTCATTGCATATTTCGGCAAGCTCGCTGTAGAGATTTTGCCATTCTTTAATGCGCATGTAATTAAGAAAGTTGTCCTTGCAGAGCCTTCTTAATCTGGTATTGGATGACGAAGATGAAGCGTCAGAGGAAATAAAGTTCCAGAGGTTAAGAATGGATATAAAATCAGAGCGTTCGTCAAAATGTTGTTTATGGGCTGTATCGGCCGCAGCCTGCCTATCCAGAGGCCTTTCTCTAGGATCCTGTAAACTCAGGAATGAGGCCATGATAATCATCTCATTTAACGACTTTTCTCTATTCCCATGGCAGATAATCTTGGCAAGATGCGGGTCAACAGGAAATGACGAAATGAGATAACCTTCCTCGGTTAGTTTATTGTGTTTGTCTATTGCTCCGAGGTCGTAGAGAGTTTTATAACCTTCTCTTATCAATGAACTTTTCGGCGCATCAATGAGAGGAAAATCATCTATTTCAGGAAGATTAAGAGTCATCATCTGAAGAATTACCTCAGCAAGTGAGCTCCGGCATATTTCAGGATCGGTAAATTCTGGAGCGCTTTCGAGAGTTTCTTTATCATACATGTGGATACAGATGCCGTCGCGAACCCTGCCGCATCGGCCTCTTCGCTGTTTAGAACTGGCCTGCGATATTTGTTCGATTTGGAGTGATTGTATTCTAACTCTCGGGTCATAACGGTTTATTCTCACTAATCCTGAGTCAACTACATAATTAATACCAGGTATCGTGATTGATGTTTCAGCGACATTGGTAGCTAATATTATCCGTCGCCTGCCTCCTATATGGAAAACTCTCTCTTGTTCGCTCATTGTTAAACGGCCGTAAAGAGGCAGAATTTCGGTATATTTAAAATTTCTGCCTGATAAAATATCTGCGCTGTCACGAATTTCCTTTTCTCCTGGAAGGAAGATAAGGATATCTCCATTATCATCCATGTCGTTGATCCATTCGACTGCCCTGGAAACATGAGATGAGAGCTCGTCTTCTTCGTAAGGAGGGAGAAAAAAGTCTTCGATCGGAAACATCCTTCCTTCGATTTCTATAATAGGGGCATTGTTAAAAAATGCAGAAAAAGCTTTTGTGTTGAGTGTAGCAGAGCTTATTATTACTTTTAAGGCGGGTCTTAGGTGCAATATGCTTTTGAGGTAACCAAGTATGAAGTCGATATTCAAGCTTCTCTCGTGGGCTTCGTCAATAATGATTGAGTCGTATTGGAGTAGGAGTCTGTCGCTGATTGTCTCTGAAAGAAGCATTCCATCTGTCATAAACTTAATAATAGTATCGTCAGAAGTGTTGTCGCTAAATCTTACTTTGTAACCTATTTCTCTGCCGAAAATTGTTCTTGTCTCATCTGATAATCTTTTTGCCATGCCTGATGCCGCAAGCCTTCTTGGCTGGGTACATCCTATTTTCCCAAGGCGGCCGTATCCTGATTCATAAAGAATTTTGGGCAATTGGGTTGTTTTCCCACAGCCTGTAGAACCCGAGATAATTATTACCTGATTTTCTTTAATAAGTTTTTGAATCTCTGGAACTTTTGAGGTTATTGGAAGTTCTGGCGGATATGAAATAATTAAATTAGCAGAGTCGAGCTTTTCTTTGCTCCTGATAGAAGAATCAATGAGCTGGTCAAGTTTTATTTCAAGTTTATCGATTGGCTGTCTGGAACTTCTTATCTGTTTAATTTTACTCTGAAGAGCGCAGATTTTATCCTGATCGATAAGTAAAAACTTGTTTAATTCCATAGTTTTAGTGGTATGGGAAATATAAAATGCCCAAAGACAATCTAATCAGGGCAAAAAAATGGCGGAAGCGACGGGACTCGAACCCGCAACCCCTACCGTGACAGGGTAGTGCTCTAACCAATTGAGCTACGCCTCCTCATTGAAGAGTAATAAACTTATATTTGCAGCAAATCTTTACAAGAAAAAATACCTAAAAAAATCAAATTTTTATATTTATTTGCACTACTAATAAAAATGGCCGATTAAAAATCGGCCATCAATATCTAAATTATCAAAAATTTTACTGAATTGTAGCTGGAGTTGGCCCCATTTCTACTTTTACCGTTTCGCCAGGCATAAAAGTGTACATTCCTGCAAACAGACAAATAGTATCTCCATCTTTCAAGTCAGCAGGACAGTCTAGATTAGATAGTAGAATAGTTCCTGCGACAGTCTCAACTTTTTCTTTTGGAGTGAATGAAATCATTCTGACATAGGACGGCACACTTACAAGCTTGCCGTCAGTCTCAACTTTAACTCTCTTAATTTTATTGATGTAGTTCATTCCTTGTCCGGCTATTCCACTCTTTGCGCCATCTACCATCCACACATAATAATCTCCATCTGTTCCAAACAGAGAATTCTTGGATACTACCATGCTGTCATTATCATATACAAAACCACTCAACCCTCCATGCTGTATTACAGGGCACCACATTTTGATAACAGGTATACTTTTCCCATCTTTATCTTTCAGATTAACTGGGGGAGGCAAAGGTTTATTGTTTACAAGAAGCATCAGAGTGCCATTTTTGTAAGTGGTACGCCCCTGAATAAAGCCTACAGGTTCTCCACTAGATCTATTTGGATATACTGTTACAGGAGTGTTATAATTGAAACTCGATGTTGTTGTACCTCTTGGGATGGTGATAGAAATGTATATTGGATCAAGCTGAGAAACATTGAGAGTCGCAGGAAGCCCTTGAGCCCATCCACCTGAGAACTTAACTTCATTTACATATCCGTCGAATCTTGCTCTCAGAGTACAAACTTCATCAACAATTTTCTTTGACATATCATATTTTGCTTGTGCCTCAAGTACATCTATTTTGTGTGAGGCCATATCTCTTTTAGTCATAGCCTTTGCTGATGCCTGATCTCTATCATAGAGGTCAATAGCATCATCTAAAGCAAGCTTGTCAGCCTGATTTTGCAGTTTCGCATATTCAGGATTGATTGTAGCAAGAATATCTCCTTCCTTAACGCAAATCCCGCGACTGTCATATACAGGACCGGTGAAGAAAGTCCCTGCAGGCATTACATAATCAATAAAACCTTTATAGAACTGGTCCAACCCATAATTATAGTCCATTGTGACCATTGGCGTGACTGTTCCCTCAAGAGTCTGCTTGGTGGTTAAATCTTTTGCTGCGAATAGATTAGCTCCTAGTAGAACTCCTAAAGCTAAAGCTGCGAGTTTCCCTCTCTTATTCATTGTTATCTCCTTTTGTTTTTGTTAACTCGTTAAGGTTCAAAATTATTAATGAAGTATTTTCAATTCTAAGGATTCGTAGATTGTTTTCAATAAGACATTTAATTTTTTGGGCATTTAGAGCAGTCCATTCCAAGAAAAGAACAGAAGTTTTTATAAAGGTATATAGCGCCTTGCAAGGCAGAGAATGTTTTAAAAACTTTGCTAATATCTTCTTCTTTAATCAACCATCTTTGGGCTGAAACTTTGAGATTTATATTAGATTGAGAAATAGGAAGTCTAAACCAGAGCTTAAAAACCTTTTGCTGAATGGGATTATTATTATTTAGTTTTCCATACGCAAGCATAAATGGAAGAACTATGTTGCCGATAATATCAATTGCTCTGGCTTTTCCTATAAGAACGCTTTTTCTATTCAGTTTTGAGTTGAAACTTAAGTAACTACCTAATAGATCATCAGAGATGGTAAAGAGTTTTATAAGTTCATCATTATCTAATTGCTTCTCAAATACATCAAGTAAAGCCTTCAAAGGATTGAATGATGATATTTTAAGAAAAGTTATAAGTCCAGCCACTCTCCGCCATGGGCTATTATTGAATCTGACATTTCCTCGACTCCAATTTATTTCGCTGGAGTTGTGTTCTTTCCTAAGTTTCCACCACTCATTCCAAAGATTATTGACATATTTATTGAGGTCTTCGTGTGGGTTAGCGAGATTAGTTTGTGAAAGAAATCCCGATTCTCCCCATAGAACAGCTTCTTTTTCAAAAGAACTTAGATTTGAGTTATAAAGCGAAAATCTCCGATAAAGTTCTAAAAATTCATCTCTATTATTTTTATATCCGCAAGCTTCAAAAATGTGCTTCAGTAAAGAAGCTTCCGGCCCAATAGAAATAATTTCAGACAGGAAAGAGAGCATTTTATTCTGTAGTCTTCTCTGTCCGATACAGGAGAAATATTCTGATAAAGAATCTATGGATCTATTATTAAGCTTAGCAGAACATAAACCAGGATGATATTTTGTGGAACTTCCCTTGATACTAAGTAAACTCTCTATCGCCTCATCAGAAAAGATTAGCAAAGGAATGGCAGGTAATTTGTTCTGGGTAGAATTAGAACGATAGCCATATCTTACAACATGCAAAATTACATTTTTATACTTCGGATCAGAAGTATGTCCATGGGCAAACCAGTCGCCTGGATATGTATGAATTTCAATATCCCCTGTGATATTCTTACCAGCAATAGCCAGCCTTGCATTTAGGAAATC
>JBAXXY010000079.1:0-12817 GCA_037127655.1 Lentisphaerota bacterium | reverse complement strand
CTTGTTATGGTGAAATGATTAAAATTAGTAATAATAAAGAAAAGATTCTATTTAAAATTCTATTAGAAAAATAGGCAATTTGAATAGAGGCACTCTGTTTTTTCAAAAAATAGTCATTTTTTCGGGCTAATGGAGGGACGAGCTTCGTCTCGTCAGCTGTATCAAATGTCTTTGATAAGGATATTGGAATCAGATTCTTCCTGGGCTTGTTCAATGTTCTTGACAAGAATCTGTATTTTCTCAAAGTCAGGATTGTTGAGGCGGAGCGTTTCTTTGGTGTTGAGTGTCTCAAGCTTAGACAAGACATAGTCTATCGAGATAGTGGTGATGCATCTTGACGGCTGATATCCGGCAAAACTTTTGTCTTTCTTGTGAACTAGCGAAATCACTTTTGCCGAGACCAGATTGTCGAGAATTTCCTGAGTAAGGTTAAAGGGGAGTTTGAGTTTATAAGCCAGTTCTTTAGCATTCAGGGGCTTATCGCTTTCTTTGAAGTTTGCTACTATCATTTTTACTATTATCAGAGAAAGGAGTTTCTTCTGTTTGAGGCTAATTTTATGCAGAGAGTAGTCGAATTCGTGCAGTTCAATATTGTCTATATAGAACGATAACTGAGCTCCTGAAAGAACAATCGTCCAGTTTATCTGAACCCAGAGCAGGAATAATGGAAGCGCGGCGAAACTTCCATAGATGGCATTGTACTTGGTGATAAATACCTGAAAATCAAAATAACAGAACTGTATGATGTTAAAAAGAGTACCTACGATTATTGCAGGTATTATTGCAGAAGTGAGTTTTACCTTGCAGTTTGGCATTAACCTGTAAACAAATGTCAAGAGTATCCAGATGGCAAGATAGGAGAAGAAAGTAGGAATCAAAATGATTACAGCCTTCGGGAAGTATGAAGCGTAGTTTGTCAGGTCAGAAGACAGAAAAGCCGTAAAACTTGCCGAGACCACCAAGAGAATCGGGCAGATGAAAAACATTGAGAGATAGTCAGTTACTTTTCTGAAGAAAACCCTTCCTTTTTTTACGCTCCAGATATCGTTGAAAGCTCCTTCGATATTGCTGAAAAGTTTAATTATAGTCCATAGAAGGAGTACCACTCCGATTCCAGCTATGAGTCCGCCCTGAGTTTTTGCCAGAAGTTTGTCTGCAAACTCAATAACCTTATCGAGCATTGCTTGCTGACCATTTAATCTAGCATAGAGCTCTGTGGTTAATTTGGTATCCAGGCCAAAACCTTTGGCTATGGCAAAAGCCAGCGCTACAACAGGTACGACCGAGAAAAGAGTATAGAAAGTCAATGCTGATGCTTTGAGGTAGCAGTTATTTTCTTTGAACCCTCTGTAGGTGAGTATGAGTATTTTAAAAGTCCGAAGCAGGGTATTCTTTATTCTGCCTGTCTCACTTTCTGTAAACTGCCATATATCTTCAGTGACTTTCTTTACTACTCTTTTAAACATATAAAACCCTCTTACAGCTAAGATATTACTTTTTTTCGAAGCGGTTTTCTGTGCCGTTCAGGAGCCTGACTATATTGGTCTTGTGCTTGAGAATAGCTATCAAACAAATGACAGCTACAAATATTTGGAGGGTCAGAGAAACAGGATAGGTATTTGAAGCTGATAAGATGGTAGTCATAGCTGCTACGATTACTGCAGCCAAGATGCTTGCCACCGAAACATATCTTGAAATTTTAAATATTATGACCCATCCGGCTAGTCCTATTATTACTGACAGAGGCGTTAAAGCCAGAAGAGCCCCAGCTCCTGTAGCGACTCCTTTGCCGCCCTTGAATTTTAGATACACAGGGAAAATATGACCGACGAATGAGCCGATAATGGCCAATATGACGCTCATATCGGCATAATTGCCGCAGAGGTCGAGGTATTTAGGCAATATAAAAATGGCGATAAAAGAGGGCAGAAATCCTTTCAGGAAGTCCAGAAGAAAACATAGCATTCCCCATTTTTTGCCAAGAGTTCTGGTTACATTGGTCGAGCCGATATTTTTACTGCCATGTTCTCGGATGTCTATTCCTTTGGCTTTTCCTATGATAAAGCCAAAGGGTATGGCGCCGAAAAGATAAGACACGATGAATATTGCGATCATTTCCAGAAGTAGCATATAATATTCCTTTCTGTATAATTGAGTAAAATTACAAAGCAGATTAACAACCAATAAGTATAATCTAGTTTTTTAAAAATTAACACTCAAATTCAAAAAGAGAAATTTATGCAAAAACAGATAAATCTTGAAGTGTGTGTCGATAATATCGAGTCAGTGGATATCTCAAAGAGCTTAGATGTGCAGAGATTAGAACTTTGCGGAGCATTAGCTCTTGGAGGTTTGACCCCGTCTCCATCACTTATCAGGTACGCAAGAAAGAATACCTCAATCTCCCTGCATTCAATGATTCGTCCGAGAGCAGGAGATTTTTGTTTTTCCGACAAGGATGTGGATACAATGCTCTGCGATATAGAAGTTGCTTATGCCATGGGCGCTCACGGAGTCGTTATCGGCATTTTGAATAACGATTTTACTATAAACACCAAAGCCGTAGAAAAGATGGTTGCTTATGCAAGAAAACTCAGCCTCGATGTAACTTTCCACAGAGCATTCGACTTTGTGCCTAATGTAAAGGTGGCGCTGGAATTTCTGATAGGAACTGGAGTAAGACGAATTTTGACTTCAGGTACTAAAAGCACTGCACTGGAAGGTATTGAGATAAT
Source organism: Lentisphaerota bacterium (assembly GCA_037127655.1). Taxonomy (GTDB): domain Bacteria; phylum Verrucomicrobiota; class Lentisphaeria; order Victivallales; family GWF2-38-69; genus GWF2-38-69. The sequence continues at coordinate 10,082 of JBAXXY010000079.1, read as the reverse complement.
AAGAGAACTTAATGCTCTAGCTGCCGGCAGAATAGAAATTATGGCAGGGAGCGGGGTTAATGCCGGAAATGTCCTTGAAATCATCCGAGAAACATCCGTTAGAGATATTCATACTTCAGCAGGAGAAAAGGTAAATAAATTTGCTGATAGAGCGCTTAAACTCGGAGCTGATTCATCTGACCTTAGTTATCAGAGAACCAGCTACGAAAAGCTTATGGCTGTCAAGAGTGCAATAGTACATTCAATAAGGAATTAACATGGAGGGACATGATGAAGCATGTCCGTTAATGCCGGTTTCTACAAAGCGAAACCATCCAGCACTATTTACTACGGGTTTGATACGACTGTAGCTATGCTTGTATCACCTGAGAGGACTCTTTGCAGGTTTTCCTGATCATTGAAATTGAAGACAACTATCGGAAGATTATTGTCTCTGCACAGTGAGAAAGCAGTCGAATCCATTACTTTGAGATTTTTGTATAAAGCCTCGTCATATGAAATTTTTTCATATCTGGTTGCTGATTTATTCTTCATAGGATCATCAGAATAAATACCATTAACTTTTGTTGCCTTGAAGAATGCCTCAGCGCCAATTTCAATTGCTCTGAGCGCGGCGGCCGTGTCCGTAGTGAAGAAGGGATGGCCTGTGCCTCCAGCAAATATCACGATTCGACCTTCTTCCATATATTTGATAGCTTTTTCGTGGTCAAATGGTTCAGCGACAGGAATCATATTTATCGCAGATTGCACTTCGCATCTGATTCCTCTTTGTTCGAATGCGTCTTTTAGTATCAAGGCATTCATCACAGTCCCTAGCATTCCCATATAATCTGCTCTGACCGGATCCATACCCATTTTTTTCCCTACAGCTCCGCGCCAAAGATTCCCTGCACCAAGTACGATTCCCATTTCGAGCCCGCCATTGAGCGCTTTGACGATAGTTTCAGCCAGAGTATTAATGGCTTCAGGATCGTATCCTAGATCATGCTCTCCCTTTAATGCTTCGCCAGTTACCTTAAGAAGAATTCTCTTGTAGATATAGTCTGACATATTAAACTCCTGATATTTAAATAAGTGTTTTTTGGATACAGCCGTGGATAGTGGTTGCGACGGAGCACAGCCCTCCACTAGTATATAAAAAAAAATACACTTTGCAAAACGCAAAGTGTATTTTTTTATATTCTAAGAGCTAAAATCTTTTTACTTAACAGATGATAGAAGAACGATACCGAAAGCTAAAACAAAGATTGAGATAGTTTCTACAATACCGATAATCATAAGGTTATTGACGAAACCCTTTCCTGTTTCAGCGAAAGCGTCGCAAGCTCCAGCGCCAGCTATACCCTGCCACCAGGATGAAAGACCCATGGCCAAGCCGCCGGTAATTCCTAGAATCAGGTAAAGAGGCCAGTATGCAGGATGAGCAATTGCTCCGGCATTAATGATGAACATAAGGATCATTCCATAGATTGGCTGTGACAGAGGAGCTCCACCGAAGATAACTAATTGGAATGGAGCCATTTTATTCTGTTGAAAGCATTTTTTCCATGCGCCAATTGCAGCGCTCCCTGCTATACCTGTCCCGAAGCTTGAGCCCAGGCATGTAATTGAGATTGCGCAGAATGCTCCGGCCTGTCCGAGAGCCTTCATCATGATTTCGTCCATTTTTTGTACTCCTTTTTTTGATCGTTATATATTAATCAGTCTTTTTTCTTTTTAAGGTGATAAAGTTTTTTCTTAAATGGTTCGTACTTGCATCCTGCCCATTTTAACTCCATGTGGTTCGAGAATTCAAGTGTGTTAAGCCTTATTCCATGAACTAGCACGGCCATTAACGAAAGAGCTATATTGAGCAGATGCCCGGCTAAAAATATCAATACTCCAAAAACTATCAACCAAGGAGATGCTTCTATTATCTGTACACCCATATTATTGAAGTTTTCAGCGATGTAAATCGAAGCTATTCCAACAGCGAAAAGACGGATATAGGAAAGAACATCGATAAAACTACCGATAAGCGCCATCGGAGCTTCAAATATTGCGGCGGCATCGCTCCAGTGGACATGAAATGCTAGAACTAGAAATACGCCGATTCCATAGAGCCAGAATCCGATTACAGGAAACGGGATTTCAGGAGTGACAATGAGGTGTTTTGCTGTCAGGAAATTTCCCCACAAAATCAAAGCCCATCCGATTTGTCCCAAAGCGTGGAGAGAGTTTATCATAATAACAGCTTTCCATACTCTGGCAAATGACAGATGTAGCGCCGCTAGGAAAAAACAGACCAACTCCAGGTGCTGGTTATAAGTTTCTTCATTGGTAAAGAATTCTATTCCGCGCATACGCTTAGGTAAGTATTGTGCAGGAATGCTGAAATATGAGCAGTTAAGAATCCCCCAGATAATTGTCAATATACTCAGAAAGATGAATAGATTAAGCGCGAGTTTTGCCCTCTTGTTTTTTCTGAGAAAATATTTCATCACAATAGATATAATCAGAAATATTGCCGCATATCCTGCGTCCCCGATTATCATTGCAAAAAATATGCTGAAGAAAACCAGAAAGCATCCGCTTATATCCCATTCGTTATAACCAGGCGACAAACCTATGAATTCAAAGATAGGTTTAGATATGCTGAATATTTTAGGAACCGTCATGCATGTCGGCGTCTTGTCTTCTTTTGCAGGTTCTTCGAAAAGGATTGCCCAACCATTCTTTTTTGATTCTTCAAGAAGCATCTTCTCATGTTTCTTCGGGACGAATCCTTTAACATAGGCGAGATTTTTTTCTTCTCCCATGGTCTCTTTGTGTATGGCAAACTCCAGTTTCTCTTCAAGAAATGTTCTATATTCTTTGATGCTGTTTATTGACTCGGTCAGGTCATGCATTATCTCTTTATTTTCAAGAATATTTACATTCAGTTCTGCAATTTTGAAGTTGATATCGTAAAGATTTATTTTCTGGGTAGGAAGAGCAGCTAAAGGCAGATCTTCTTTTTTATATTGCGACTTGGATATAACGACAAAATTAATTGTCCCTTTGCCTTCTGATATTACCTCGATAGTTCCTTTATCCTGAAGTTTGGTTATTGCTAGTTTTGAAGCGCTGCAAAGGTAAACGAAATATCCTGCTTCTTTAAGTTTTTCTATGGATTCAAAAGAAAATTCGCCCCAGGGTTCAAGTTTCTCTTTATCTTTCTGGAGAGATTCCACCTCTCTCTTGTAAGCAATATTTTGCTCTATTGCTAACTCAAGTTTATCAGTAAGGTTTTTTGGATGGACATCACGGTAGATGTGTGTCTCTTCCTTGCTGTGATCTTCTGCTAGGACAAATATTGCCCTATTGACTTTTTCGAGCTCTTTTTGAATTGCAGAAGAAACTTCAGTGCAGCTTGGCTTTTGAACTGATTCGACATGCAGCACGCCGAAGGTTCTTAAATCTTTAAGCGTAGCACCCTGATTTTCTGTTGTGCAAACGATTGTGGCCTTCAACATTTTTTCAATCATGATAGAGCCTCAGATAGTTTCTTCTTTGCTATTTTGGACCTGCCTACACCCGATGCCAGTTGGTCGCCAAGATAAATCTGGATTTTTCTTATATTATCCTTGGACTGTGGTATCTTGACTTTTTCAAAAAGGTTAACTCTTTGAGTAGTAACACGAAGTTCATTGCTTATCCTTTTGTATTGTTCAAGGATAATATCTCTTTCGGCGCGTATTTCTATAAGATCACAGAGGGCTTTGATCCCATCGTCAACCCATGGGTCTTCCTTGTAAAGGTCGTATTCGTCAATTTTAAATTTAATACCTTTATAAACAGGAATATCAACGCCTGCAATATTTGCCTTGTCGGTAAAAATACCGTCTGTGTGTATGTATTTGATTATCCTTTCAGTTTCAACTTGGATGCCGAACATTGCCATCCAGGAGGAGATGTTTTTTTTGAAATCCTCTTCTTTCTTTTTATTCAATTCGACTCTTTCTAAGCTCTTTCTAGCTTCTAACTGAAGCTGTTGCTTCTTGAGCTGAAGAGTAGGAAGGAACCTTGTGAATTGCTTCAGAGAATCTCTCTGCGTTTTTAGTTCACTTTTTGTAAGTTTTATTTTCGGCATTTTAAGAACTCCAGATAGCCACTAAATTTAAGCCTGCTCTTCTTTAATAGGCCAAAATTCGTTTAATAAGTCGGTCTTGATGCCCGTTTCACTCTTGTCAAAGCACTCAGCAAGGGTTTGCCACCCATAGTTAAGAGCGTCTTCAAGAGATATATTTACTGTCAGATCCATCATTCTCTTTTCAAAAAGAGAGCCGTACTTGAGAAGCTTGTTATCCCAATTGCTCATAGAGAAACCCATTGATTGCTTCTCGCAGGTTTCCCTGTAGCTGGCGTACAATCTTATCATTGTATCCATAATGGCTCTGTGGTCTTTTCTGGTATCGCCATTTACCTGCTGTTTCAGGCGGCTGAGTGAACCGAAAGGCTCAATTCGCCCATTTTTAAGATAGAACTGACCTTCTGTGATGTAGCCGGTGTTGTCTGGGACAGGGTGAGTCAAGTCATCGCCAGGCATTGTGGTTACAGTGAGAACAGTGATTGAACCTGCGCCATCGAAGTCAACTGCCTTTTCATATCTGGCGGCCAACTGGCTGTACAAATCGCCGGGATAACCGCGGTTAGATGGAATTTGCTCCATTGTAATAGCAATTTCCTTAAGAGAATCAGCATAATTCGTCATATCTGTAAGCAGTACGAGGACATTCTTCCCTTCAAGAGCGTAAGACTCAGCAACAGCTAGAGATATATCAGGAACGAGGAGACACTCTACTACAGGGTCGGACGCTGTGTGTACGAACATCACTGTTCTTGTCAAAGCTCCATGTTGTTCGAGAGTATTTCTGAAATAGAGATAGTCATCATACTTCAAACCCATTCCTCCGAGAACTATCACATCAACTTCAGCCTGCATTGCTATTCTAGCCATAAGTTGATTGTAAGGCTCGCCGGCTACTGAGAAAATAGGAATTTTCTGAGATACGACAAGAGAGTTGAAGAGGTCGATCATCGGGATATTTGTTCTGACCATTTTCTTTGGAATAATTCTCTTTGTAGGATTAACCGATGGTCCGCCGATTTCTTTCATGTCATCATTTATAGCTGGACGGTTGTCTCTCGGTACTCCAGCGCCGTTGAATATTCTTCCCATAAGATCCTGTGAAGTGGATATTTGCATGGACTTGCCAAGAAATCTGACCTCGTCATTAGTAGAAATACCACGGCTTCCTGCGAAAACCTGAAGGTAAACTTTACTTTCAGCAAGCCTGATTACTTGGGCTAGAGATACGCCTCTTTTTGTAGAAACTTCAGCCAGATCGTTATAGGCAACGCCATCTGCTTCAACTGCGATAACATTACCCGAAACCTGTAATATTTTATGATAAACTTTACGCATTGGCAAATTCCTTCAGTTTGCTGTTGATCGTTTCTTCCTGGAAGTTAAACTTATCTGATTTAAACTTAAGATAGTTCCAGTCAATGAACATCTGTCTCAAGTCCATAAAGTACTTTCTTGCAATATCTTTGGTTTTGAAGTTAAACTTCGTATCCAGGATATGTATAATTTTTCTGAAGACATGCTGTTGTCTTTCTTCGTCGGTAGCGCCATCAATCGGATCGAAAGTATTTTGCTGAAGATAAACCGAGTCAAGGAACTCACCTTTGAGATAAGCTACATAGTCATCTATGCTAGTGCCTTCTTCCCCGACTACATTCATCATCTGATTAACTTCTGAAGCGCGTCTGAGCATACTTCTTGCTTTTTCGATTTCTTCTGGTTTGACCACGCTAGTGTAATGGCTCCAGCTTTCAAGCGGATGAATTGAAGGGAAGCGTCTTGCATCGGCTCTCTGTTTTGAAAGACCAAGGAATGCGCCTACTACTTTCAATGTCGCCTGTGTAACGGGCTCTTCAAAATTACCTCCTGCAGGGCTTACTGCTCCGCCGATTGTAACTGAACCCATTTTCCCGTCGTTGAGTTTCACTAATCCAGCTCTTTCGTAGAAACTTGCTACCAGGGACTCAAGATAAGCAGGGAAGCCTTCTTCACCCGGTATTTCTTCAAGTCTTCCTGACATTTCTCTCATAGCTTGAGCCCATCTTGAGGTAGAGTCAGCTAATAGTAATGTGTTTAATCCCATCTGTCTGTAATATTCAGCAAGTGTAATTGCTGTGTAAACAGAAGCTTCTCTGGCGGCGACAGGCATTGAACTTGTATTGCATATAATTATCGATCTTTCCATTAAGGATCTGCCTGTCCTGGGGTCTTCAAGATGTGGATACTCCTTGAGAACTTCTACAACTTCACCGGCTCGCTCGCCACATGCGCAAATTATCACAATATCAGTCTGAGCGTGCTGGCTTATCGCATGCTGAAGAACTGTCTTTCCAGCTCCGAAAGGTCCTGGAGTGCAGAAAGTTCCGCCCACAGCTACAGGGAAGAATGTATCAATGACTCTCTGTTGTGTAATGAGAGTCTTTTCAGGAAGCAGTTTTTCCTTGTAACATTTGATAGGTATCTTTACAGGCCATTTCTGGCTCATTGCCAAATCTTTTTTATCGCCTTTCTCGCTCTTGATAACTGCTATTTTTTCTTTGACATTATATTTTCCTGCAGGAGAAATAGATTCTATTTGCCAAGAACCGGGAAGGTCAAATGGAGCGCAGATATAGTGGGTGTAAATTCCTTCAGGAACCTGTCCGATGTAGTTTCCTGCACAAATTGAATCGCCGACTTTCGCAATCGGAGTGAAATCCCATTTGACAGTCTCATCGAGTGGAGGTAGATATACCCCTCTTTCTAAAAAGAATCCTGACTTCTTGGCAAGCTTTTCGAGCGGATTTTGAAGTCCGTCATATACCATCGTAAGAAGACCAGGTCCTAGATCTACGCTAAGAAGGTCGCCTGTGAAATCAACAAGATCATTGATTTTAAGTCCATTTGTTGATTCAAAAACCTGCAAGTCTGCATTCGAACCTCTTATGCGAATTACTTCACACTTGAGCCTTTTCTCTCCGAGGATAGCATATCCTACCTCATTTTGAGTAACGAAAGTGTCGAATCTGACGGTAATCATGTTGCCGTTTACGCCAACTATTCGACCTTGGTTGTTTTCCAGCATTAGTTAATCTCCTATATATAAATTTTATTCAATTACTTTCATCAGTAGGTTTATATAAAACACTAAGAGCAGCCTCAAGGTTCTTTTTGCCTTCAGGCTCTTTTCTGGTTAACCATTTTTCACACAGAAGTGTCCTTAGCTTGTAAATGCAAAGTTTGTCAAAGTCAAACATATGTCCGACTTCCAGAGAATCGAGAATGCTCCATTTCAAACGGTCCAGCCTCTTCTCCTTCTCCATCGGATTCTCAGAAGAGAAAGCTTCCTGAACACCTTTTTCTATATCTGAATATATTTTATTTCGTTCTTCCAGAATAGAGGAAGAATCTCTGTTGAGTTTTAAAGCTCTGTATTTTACAGAATAACAGTTCAAGGCTCCGAGAAGTTCATACCAGGATTTTATAAATTGTATATTGCCCGAATAGCTCTCTACAGGGATGAGCGAAACTCTCTCCAGCTCTTTAATGTTTTCAGGACTAATCCAGTCAGAACATTGTCTAACAAAACCTTCTGAAGTATAGAATGGTTTGTCTCCAAAGTTAAATGAAGGCAATGAACTTACCAGATAGTAAATAGACATTACTTGCTAGCTCCCTTGAGAATAGCGCTTAGTCGTGGACTTACATAGTCGCAGATAAGATCAGTAATTGTCGTATCTGAAAAATCAAGGAATACATCGGAACCGTTGAATCCTATTTTGAGGCCGGAAGAAAAGTCGGTTCCTTTTATGATTTGGGGCTGAGCTTTGAGGTCTTTCACCAAAGCTGCTTTTAGTGATTCAGTTAGTGTGTCTATATCTTTTTGAGATAGAATCAGGTCAAGTTTAACTTCCTTGTTGGAATCTTTAGCGTAAGCTTCGACCATTTTCTTAATAATATCAGTCATCAGAGAGGCTGTCATTGATTCGCTTACAGCTGATTTTATGCACTTCTTAAGTCTCTTGAGGAGTTCTGTTTCAAGAGAAATCGCAATGTCCCTTGAGGCCTGCTGGATAGTTGATTTTGATCTTTCTTCGATATTTTTAACTTCTTCACGAGTTGTCTTTAATATGGCTTGTGCTTCCATATTAGTTCTTTGTATAATTGATTCAGCATTGGCTTTTGCCTGAGCAATGATATCCTCTTTTTGCTTTTCAGCGCTTTCCAAACCCTCTTTTTGAATTCGGTCGAGCAACCCTTGAAGTTCTTGCGACATTTTATATCTCCTTAAATTTAAATAAAATTATTAGCGTCAGATATATCAATATATAAAATATTCTCAATTTTATGGTCTTAGAAAACTAAGTCAATATCATTTTCTTTAAAATCTTTCAATTAGAGTGTTTACAAATACAGCAATCCCTTCTTCGCGTCCGCAAAACCCCATGCCTTCAGTCGTTTTGGGTTTGACGCAGATTCGGTCGGCTGAGACAGAAAGCGCTTTTGAAATATTGGAATGGATAACTGAAAGGAAAGGGGCGAGTTTAGGTTTCTGAGCGATAATGGTTGAATCAATATTCACTATTTTCCAATTTTTGAATGATTCGCTAAAAATTACTTTCTTCAATAGCTCAATGCTGTCGGCATTTTTAAACTTCAGATCATTGTCTGGAAACCATGTTCCGATGTTGCCCAGTGATAGTGCTCCGAGAAGAGAATCAATAATGGCATGAGTCAGGACATCTGCGTCGCTGTGGCCTTCCAATCCAAACTCGTTGGGGATTGTTATTCCGCCCAATATAAGAGGTCTTCCTTTGACGAATTTATGAGCGTCGAATCCCTGTCCTATTCTGATTTCCATCATTGCCTCACGAGATTACCAGGCTTCGACTGTAGCATAAACTGCGTTCAGGGCTGTTTGGTAGCAGGCGGCCTGAAGTGCTGACTGCTGTGCTACATAGTAATCAACAGGTACTTGGTATTGAACATAACCGCTGACCTGCGTCGTAGGAACAAGAGGTTGAGGCCTGCCAGGCACGATCACCGTAAATTCATAGGTAAGAGTTAGACCAAATTGATTTGTCATGTAGTTCACGCTTCCTGCAGAGACAGTGATATCCGGGGCCGTGGTAGTGACATTTACCAGTCTTCCGTACATTATGCAGTCGGCTTTTTCGATGCTTACAACTTTCCAAGAACCGTCTTTCTGGAATGCTTCAGCAAGAGCCTGTCTCATGTATTCGGAGGCGTTAGGCAGATATGTCTCATTTACTACCGGAGCAAATGCAATCGAGCGTATCTGGGGATTGGCAATAGACCCGACATGGTAGCCACATGAAGTTACGGTTAATAAAACGGCAAGTATCAAAAAATATCTGCTAATTTTGAGCACTATAGCACCTTATAAATTGTTTATATATTTTTCTTTAGTCAAATTGTCATTATCGATTCCAGTTTCCTTGAGAGGTACGAGCCACTTATTGCCGCTGTTCTCAGGAATAACCATAATTCTGTCGTCAGTGGCTTTCATTATTTCTGCAGTATATTTTGTAGTATCCTCAGGCGTAGGCAGTTTATCTTTTGGATATAGGGGCATTTCAATTATATCAAGAAGCTCATCCGCTTTTTTAACTCCCTTTGTGTCAGGATAATTTACGAGAATTTCCTTGATGTACCTTTTTGATGCGTTTTCATTGCCGTTTTTATAATAGTACAAAGCAAGGTTGTAGAGTCTGCTGGCTTCCATTTCATAGGTTTTTTTGAGCATATTCTTAGCCCATTTTATCTCAGGAGAGATCGGAAATTTTTCTACATATTCTTTTAGATTAATTCTAGCCTCACGCAGTTTACTTCCATCTCCGTCGCCTGATGTGGCCAACTGCAGATAAATACTTGCCAGGTCAAGATATGCCAATCTTGTAAGAGGCGATGTTTTATATTGAAGAATCATTTTTTTATATATTTCGATCGCCTTGTCGGGTTTTCTGTCAACTAC
>JBAXXY010000078.1:0-12924 GCA_037127655.1 Lentisphaerota bacterium | reverse complement strand
GAACAACAGACTATTAATATTAATGGAGATGATGCCGTATGCTGTGTTGAAGGTAGGCATGATCCTTGCATCTGCCCCCGTATAGTTCCGGTAGTAGAAGCGATGGCCGCAATAACAATCATTGATCACATACAAAGGCAAAATGCACGAATAAATGGACAGTATGAAAAATAAAATCATTTCAGTTAAAGCTTTAAAACTTTGTGTTTATTTTGTATCTCTTGGAATAGTCATTTTGTTGCTTTACTCCTGCAAATCTGGACAGGCAATTCAGATTTCTACTTTGCCAACCTCTATTCTGCTTGGCCAATGGAAAACCACTGACGATGATAGCGGTAAAGAGAAAGCCGTTGTAGAGATATATCAATCTGAAGGAAAATTCTATGGAAAAATAACGAAGTTACTTCTACCTGAAGATCAAGGGAAAGTATTTGAAAAAGGCGAAGGCAATGAAAAAGATAAACCTGTTGTGGGTTTGATTATTCTTAAAGACATGAGCTTAGATGGAGATGAATATAGCGGAGGCACAATTACCGATCCTAATAATGGAAAAGTTTACAAATGTAAAATCGAAGTTCTTGATAACGGCGAAAAGCTTAAACTCAGAGGCTATAAAGGAGTTTCTCTAATCGGTAGAACAGAATACTGGAATCGAGTTAAGTAGCAGCACAATAAAAAGAGAGCTAATTGACTGAAAGAAGAGCTTCAAGTACCTGGTTTCTCCTAACTTTTCTGATGAGCACGGTAAAGCCGTTGATATGCACCACATCGCCACCTGTGATCTTCTTTTTATCGTGATTTGACTTTACCCATTCACTGAATGTCATACTTGCTTTCTCAAGGTCTCTCAAAAGATCTATTTTATCAATTTTGGAGGCTAGAACAGCCATATTAACGCCGCCGCCGACAACAAATTGTTTTCCCGAATTTGTTATATGTTTTGGCAGCCGGTCAAACTCATCTTGAATGTCGCCTGTTACCTCTTCAAGAATATCTTCCAATGTAACCATTCCTAGAACTTTTCCCTCGCTGTTTTTTACAAGCGCCAAGTGGATGTGCCCTCTCATCATAAGAGTAAAAGCTTCCCCTATGCTCATTGTAGCAATATAGGATTGTATCGGGCGTGTTATCTCTCTCAAGTTTGGATTGTCAGGGTGTGTTTTGGCAAGGAATATGAGCTCTTTTATGTTGGCGTAACCTATTATCGATTGAGCATCACCGGGATTTTCTGAAACTGGGAATCTGGTAAAAGCCTCGAGATGCGCTGTTATAAAATGGTCAGAAAGCTTGCCATCAGCATAAAGAATTACTAATTCGTCGGATGGAATCAGAATATCAGCAAGCTTTATTCTGGCCAAGTTGCTGGCTCCTATGATAAGGCGTTCCTGAAAAGGGTTAATTATCCTTTCGGCGGTCAAAGCTCTTGCCTGCGCTCTGAGTTCAACTATTCCAAGATCAACCGGAGAGAAGTTATCCATATTTTTTTCGAAAAGTTGGACTATCTTTTTTGTTGTCCATTCAAAAAAGAGAACCAGCGGATAAACTATTGAAGAAAATATTTCCATTCCAGGACTGAAAAGCAAACAAATCTTTTCATTGTGTTTGAGACCAATGGTTTTTGGCACAAGTTCGCCAACGATAATAGTCATTACTGATAATGGCACCACAATGGCTCCGATAGCAATAATCTCGGTAAGCAATCCGGGCATTGTAAGGAATTTATTAATATAAGGGACGATTTTTTCTGTAGCTTCGGCTCCTCCGATAGCGGCAGTAATAGCCCCAATAATTGTTATTCCGATTTGGACAACGGCCAAACTAGCCTCGCTTCTCGATCGCATTCTGAGCGCTGAAGCCGCGCCTTTAATGTTTTGCTCGGTCAGGTGCTTGAGTCTGCCTGATGTTATTGAGGTCAATGCAAGTTCGTAAGCTGCAAAAATACCATTGATAAGTATCATCAGGCAAATAATGACTAGTTCTATGCTTCCCATTTGTCGTTAACGATAAAAAAAAGTTTATTTAAGTAGAGATTATAATCTTTTCTCGCTATAATGCGAGATGTTGAAAAAATAGGCGATACTAAGCTTACCGGATTAACCAGGTATCGTATATTGCCTGATAATAATGCTGAGTAATATTTAAAAACAACGGTACCATAAGACCCCCTTTAAATATCGTAAAAATACTTATGATTTGGAGATGCTTTTATGCATAAAAATACTTTGTCCCGAGGGTTAAAAAAACGGCATATGCAGATGATTACTCTCGGTGGAATTATCGGGAGCTGTTATTTTTTAGGAAGTGGGTATGTCCTCGAACTTACCGGCCCTGCTGCTGTCATAAGTTATTTTATAGGAGGGCTTATTGTAGTATCAGTGATGCTGAGTTTGGGTGAGCTTTCCGTAGCTAATAAGGATATTTCCTTCATAGGATACAAAGCAAAATACCTTTCTCCGACCTGGGCCACAGGAATAGGCTGGTCATATTGGCTAACCTGGGTTTCCTATGTTCCATCTGAAATGATTGCTGCCGGAATAATCATGAATGTACTTGTCCCGAGTGTCAGCCCTGTTATTTGGGCGATAATGTTTGGCGTTGTTATAACTGCTATGAACCTTATAAATGTATCGCTTTTTGGCGAGGTAGAATACTGGCTGGCATATGTAAAAATTGCCGCTCTAGTTGGATTTTCTGCTATCGCATTTTTAATAGTAGTGGGATTGGCAGGACACGCCCCTGCAACAACTCCATCTCATTTTATAGGGTGGTCTGTCATTAGAGAGTCTGGCGGATTTTTCCCGAAAGGGCTTGTGGCTATTTTGCTTACAATGGTCATAGTGCTTGTGAACTTTCAAGGCTCTGAAATAATAGGACTTACAGCGGCTGAGAGTGAAGATCCCGAAAAAACTATACCCTCGGCAATAAGAAATGTGACAATCCGCATACTTGCGCTCTATGTGGTGCCTATGCTTTTGCTTGTAATGATCTTCCCTTGGAATAAAGCAAGCCTTTCACAGTCCGTCTTTGCAGATGCTTTGAGCCATTATGGGTTTACTACTATTGGTGGATGCTTTTCTTTTATCATTCTGACAGCTGCAATTTCTACCTCTAATTCCGGTCTTTATGCAGCTGCAAGGGCGCTTTACTCTCTTTCAATGGGAAGAATGGCGCCCGCCTATTTTATGAAGCTTAACAGGAGCAAAATCCCGTATAGAGCAACTATTTTTTCTATAATAGTCACATGGTTATTTGTGATATTTTATACTTTGGATCAAAGCGAATTTGTTTACAAATATCTCCTTGCTCTATCAGGATTTTCAGGTGCATTATGTTGGATGTCAATCGGTTTGACTCAATACCGTTTTAGAAAACAAGCTGAGGCAAAAGGAAGAGAACTTAAGTTCAAAACGCCATTTTTCCCATACCTCACTCTTGGCTCGGTGGTGCTTCAGATTGCGTGTATGGTGGCAATGGTATTTACGCCTGAATTGAGGACTGCTCTTTATGTGGGAGTGCCTATTTGTGTCATTCCTATGATCCTATACAAGCTTAAAGAATACCTCAAAACCAAGGTAAAAGAAGGGAAATTAAGCATTCCATTCTTTTAGGTTTTTGTTTCAGTATGTGAGTTAAAATAGAGGAAAATCACAAACCTGCAAGGCCTGATGCGGATGGAAGTTCTGCCAGGACAGAATCACTTTTCAGGGTTATGCAGAAATTTCTTCCAGAAGTGGCAAGATACCTATTAGCCCACTCCCAGAAAGCCATTACATAGAAGTAATCCCAATGAGTAAATGCTTCCTGTTTACTTCTTTCAAGATGGCTTGCTTTGAAGCATATTTTGGGTTCTACATCTCTCAGCGTAAGTTTCTTTTCTCTGTCTTTGATATTATTAGTGAGCGTAGATCTCACAAAGTGTTTCAAAAGATTCTCAGTTTGTCTTGAGGCAAAGCAGGGTTCTCTCTTATTTGAAGCGCATGCGCTCTCAGGCCAATTTGCCAATATTGAGACATTTGCCACAGAAGTAAAACTTTCATTCGCCGGGACAAGTTTATTGTTGACTATCTCTAGAGTTTCTGTCTTTCTTCTTGACGAACTTTTCTTTTCAGGATCCTCTATATCAGATTTTCTCCATGAAAAGTACCAAGTGTAACGGAAGTTGAATTTAGAAATTTCGTATTCATTTTTCCAAACAAGAGGTTTTCTATCTAATAGAATACAGCCTTTTCCCTTTTTTATAGAGAACAATCTTTTTGCAGCAAAGCGATCTGAATTATTCCAGCGCCAAAGGTCGTAACCTGTTCCAATCTCAACTTCTATTCCATTTTCATCTCTAAAAACAACGGCGATCGGGGCATAGTCAAAAATGATTCCTTTACTGCTCAGATCTTCAACTAATATTGTTTCTTTGACTATCTCCTGACTTTCTAGGTTTTTTTGGCAATAAGTATCTATTTCTTTCCATTCGCCTTTAATCTTCAATGAATCCACGCAGATAGATTCCAATGCAATTTTCGAGAAAACTGATACATCTGTAGTTACTCTGAAATGGTTCGAAGCCTGTTCGCAACTTCTGCTGATTCTGGGCTCAGAGCCAAAGGGAAGTACTGTTTCAGAATCAACGGAACTCCATTTGGTTTTTTCCGAGTGATGAGGCCTTACGGATTTGATAATGCCTTGAGTCTCTTTTAAGACACCCATTTCTACGCCTTCTGATTCGAAGATATCCCGGCCAGCAAAGCTGAATGAAAAAGTATTTTTATTTGTGTTTTTATATTCAAAAAACCATTTCTCTTTATTTGTTACACCAGTTAATTGAGTAGTCATCGTAAGCTTTTTATTCCTTTTGTCTTCTTATTTGCCGACTATCGGCCAATATCGTCCCGAGTCAGTCTTTATTAAATTTATATCCAAATCGAAGATATCCTTAAGGTTTTTTTCAGATAAAACATCTTTCTTGTCTCCTGAAACTAAAATTCTACCATTCCTTAATGCCAAACCTTTTTCGAATGCGCCGGTAATATCCTCTATCCTCTGAGTTACAAAAATTATAACAGGCGAATTCTTATCTCTTGCAAAGTTGTCTATAATTTTAAGGAATAGTTCTCTATTTCTAAGATCCAAATGAGCGCAAACTTCATCAAGTATTATAAGTTCAGGCTTCTTTATCAATGCTCTTGCCATAAGAGCTATTATTTGTTCGCCTGAAGATAGATGAGAAAAAGTTTTACTTTTTAGATGGCTTCCTCCGATTTTATCTAATATTTCTAAAGCCTGATTAATTTCAAAACTTTCAGCGGCTCTGAATAAACCTATAGTTGAATCAATTCCTGAAATAATAATTTCTTCGACAGTATAATCCTTAGATGTAGAAGTCCAGTTCTGAAGGAATGGGCTTATCCATGCTATTTTCTTTCTGACAGCAAATATATTACAGTCACCGTATGTATTGCCAAGAATTGAAACTTTTGCCCCGAATATAGGCCAGATATAACCAAGAAGCATTCTAGTCAGTGTTGTTTTACCTGAGCCGTTCGGGCCAATTATAAACCAATGTTCTGATGACAAAACCTTCCAGTTTATATCATGCAGAATCTGCTTGCTGTCTAGAAATAGGTTTGCATTCTGTATCTCAATTAGATTTTTTGTCATTAGCCTTTTGCATTGAAGCCTCTTTTTTTTCAGTATAATCTTCACCTTCTACAGCTATAATCCCACCAACGACACCAATTCTTCCAGTTGCTTCATCTTTAAGAAGCGTGGGGATAGTGTACTCATCTATTTTCTTATAAACTTCTTTGTCTTCAAGTCTGCAGTTTATATCATAAATGAAATATGAAAAAATTGTGGCTGAACTTTGAATTAACAAGTGCAAATTAGAGAGCCTGTCAACTTCGCATTGCGGTTTCACTGTGCCTATATCGTACCCTACTTTGGTGAGGCCATAAATATGTTTGTCATCTTCTACTAAAAGGCAAAATATTTTGCTCGTTCCATCGAAATAAGAGATAATCGAGAAAGTCCTTTTGTCTATCTTGAGATCACTGCCTTCTTCTGACGATAGAGAGGGAGCGCCTACAGATGTGCTCCAAACGACTTTGCCGTCAACTATATTGAATTCGACCTGTTCTGTTTCATAGGATTTCGGAAGTTGAGCGTGCGTTACAATCGCTTTAATCCTGTATTTGCCATCGCTTGAGAATTCAAAGTACCTGGTTATCGGGATAGAAAAGGTTTGTTTTTCTCCTGCAGGCAGGAGGGTATCTGTTATTTCATACATTGGATATTCCAAACTTTTTGGACGGTCCCCTTTTATCGTTTCTATTTCAAAAGAAATTTTGCATTGTAAATTTTTATTTGAACCAAAAACTATGGGTTGACCGGACTGATTTTTGATGGTAAGTCTAGCATATATCTTTTCATATCTTATGTAGTTTTGGCCGTTGAGTTTCAAATTCATGGCAAGTTGAGCAAAAAGAGAAGTAGAACAAATGAGCGCAAGGAAAGAGACCAGGAATAAAGTTGGGTTTTTACTCATTTTATCTCGTTAAGTTTTGCTATCAGATCTTTTATCACAGGTTCTGCCGAAATATTGTTCTGGCACTGAACATCGTTTCTTTGGCAGGTACGCTTCAGGCATCTGACGCAGCCTTTATCTGCCTGATAAACTTTGTGCCATGGCCAGTACGGACCTGTTTTGTCAGGAAAAGTAGGGCCAAACATAGCAAATACTGGAACCCGTAGGAATGCCGCAATATGCATTGGTCCGCTATCATTTGTTATAAAAGCTTCTGCTCTTCTGATAATTTCGCCAAGTTCATTTAAAGATGTACTGCCAGAAATATTTATTGGTTTAGCAATTTTACAGAGCGAAGAAACTTTTTCTGATGCTTCGAATTCACTTTTTGCTCCGAGCAAGATGAATTTCTTGTTGGGAAACTCAGATCCAACTGCATCTATAATTTTGGCAAAGAATTCAGGCGGCCATGTTTTTGTCTTCCATCTGGCAGAGGGAGAAATCGCTAGATATTTATCGTCTTTATCAATGCCATATGCTGCTAGCTTTGATCTTATATCTGATATTCCCACCTGCGGAAGTTTAAAGTCAGGAATTACATTCTCGATTCCCAATATGCTTGATATTAAATGGCAGTTTTTTTCAATTGCGTGAGTTATGGTTTCGGGCACGCTTACTTTTATATTGTAGAAGATGCCTGACATCTTTTCCTTTACATTTGCAAACCCGGCTTTGTGCGTGCCTCTCGCTACGAAAGTCATCATAGAGCTACGCATAAGACCCTGCATATCAATTATGAGATCATAGCGATTTGTTCGTAAGGTCCCTATGAGTTCGAGCAAGGCTTTGGGCGCGTGAGAGGTTTCCCTAAACTCGTTTCGTCTAAAGTTGATAATTTTACTTAAATCCTGTCTGATATAAGAGAGAAGCATTGAGAAATTTGAATTTACGACCCAGTCAATTCTCGCCTCAGGCAAACTCTTTCTGAGTAGATAGAAAGCAGGAAAAGCGTGCAGAATATCGCCCAGGCTGCTTGGTTTGACTATAAGTATCCTGCGGTAGCCGAGATCATTTTTCAGTCGTGGTATGTCGTTTATATCACAAATTTTTATTGTATTCGTGTCCATTTTACTCCAAACTAATTAACGGCCATGACTTAATCTTACGGCAAGGGACTCAGGAAGAAAAGCATCATATATTTTCCGTTGAGTAGATTCAATGTCATACTTTATGCAATATCTGCTAAGGGTAATTTTTTTTGTGTCAAAAATAGCAAAAGTAGCTCTGGTATCTCCATTGCGGGGCTGCCCGATGCTGCCTGTGTTTATCAAATATTTCTTGCCCTTTATAGGCTTAAAAGTCATTACCTCTTCTGAAGGAGAAATAATTTCCCATTCGATAATTTTTTTAATTCCAAGGGAGCTGTCTGTGATTTTAGGGTCTTTTTCAAATAACGCCGGGATATGCGTATGCCCATAAAAACAAAATTGCGTCATCTGGTATGAAAAGTTGGCAACAGTGTGTTTAATGTCGAAAATATAATTCCAGGCCTCGGGTGAATCCAAAGTAGCATGAACTGCAGTTATTCCGTCTTTGACATTTACATCTTTAAGTTTGTTCTCGCAGAGCCATTTTCTATTCTCATAATTGAGCTGAAGCCTAGTCCATTCGATAGATTCTTTTGCGGAACGGTTTATTCCATCTATACGAATATCAGATCCTGCATACTCATCATGGTTACCTTTAACTATTGTATGTATGGGAAGCTTCCTGACGATTTCGATGCACTCTAGCGGATTGGCATTGTATCCTACGATGTCACCAAGGCAGATATACTGCTCTACTCCCAGTAAAGAGCATTTTTTAATAACAGCGTTTAACGCTTCTAAATTAGAATGAATGTCGCTTATTATAGCATATATCATGGATTGGAAAGCATATCAGCTGCTGGATGTTAAGGATATAATGCTATTGAATTGACTCTGAATCCCTTGAGCTTATCTCTTCCCTTAAGAGACTCAAGTTCAATCAAGAACTCCAGACCAAGAATTTCGGCATCAAATTTTTTCAGAAGATTAACAGCCGCTACAGCTGTTCCCCCGGTAGCCAGAAGATCATCTACGATTATAATCCTATCGCTTTTTTTAATGGCGTCCTGATGTATTTCTATTGAATCTGTACCGTATTCAAGTTCATAGCTTACAGAAAATGTTTTATATGGCAATTTGCCTTTCTTCCTGACCGGAACAAATCCCAAGCCCATTCTGCAGGCAAGAGCCATTCCGAAGATAAAACCGCGCGATTCGAGCCCGACAATTATGGTGGGATTAAGTTTTGCGTAGTTGGAGGCCATTAAATCAGCGGTTTCAATGATCAGTTTAGGATCCTTAAGCAGTGGCGTAATATCTCTGAAAAGTATCCCTTTCTTAGGGAAATCAGGAATATCCCTTATGCTCGATTTCAAAAGTTCAAGCGTCATAATTGCTCTCTCTTAAAGTTAAAATTGTTATAAAATAAGCGACGCCGGAATAAGCCGGATTCTGTTTCCCTTTTCAGGGATGGCAATCATCTGTCTATGCGGCCAGAACCCGGGATTATAGCTGCGGGCCGCAGCGAATCCCCTATTTGGCCTTGCTCCGGAAGGGGCTTGCCTTGCAGAAATACTTACGCATTTCTACGGTGGTCTCTTACACCGCCATTTCACCCTTACCCTACTGCCGAAGCAGCAAGGCGGTTTATTTTCTGTGGCGCTTTCCTTTCCGCAGATTTACTCTACGGCATCCCGTTTAAAACAGGACTTCCCGCCCTATGGAGTCCGGACTTTCCTCTCTGTTTCCAGAGCGACTGCCTACCGACGCCGCAAATGCTTTAAGTGGATATTCTAGTTTAGCTTTCATTAAATGAAATAGTTATGGCGATTTCATCGTAAAAATAAAACAAATATTAAAGTAATTTAAAGGTTTTTAAGTGTTTTTTAACTCTTGAGCTTTAGAGTAAGCATAGTTACATATACTTCTGAAACATTTAAGCTTTCAAGGAAAATTATGTTAAAGCTAGACTTCAGCAAATCCCCAGACGGCCTAATACCTGCCATAGCTCAAGACTACAAAACAAATGAAGTTTTGATGCTAGCCTATATCAACGAAGAATCATGGAATGAGACGCTCAAATCAGGAGCGGCAACCTATTGGTCAAGGTCAAGAAAAAAACTCTGGAAGAAGGGTGAATCATCGGGACATATCCAAGAGATAAAAGGAATTTTCATTGACTGCGATGAAGATACAGTCATTTTTAAGGTAAATCAGCTCGGAGATGCCGCTTGCCACGAAGGATACAAATCCTGCTTCTTTAGAAAACTCAACCCAAATGATGGCTCAATATCAGTTGTAGGCGAGCGAGTTTTTGATCCTGCCAAAGTTTACAATAAGTAACAATCCATCCTTTACACCAAAGATAAAAATAGGTTTCCTTATGATGAATATTCTCTCAGAAAGTACCATAAAAGCAATTGAAGATAAATTTAAGACAATAAAGTTTCATAAGAATATTCCCTGGTCAAGGCTTACTACTATCGGGATTGGAAGTTATGCAAAACTTGTTGCAGAGCCTAGTGATGATGTGTCTCTTTCAGAACTTCTCAAGTTCTGCCACAAAGAAGAAATTCCTATATTTTCTATAGGCTCAGGGAGCAATACTATAGGAACTGACGCTCCTTATGACGGAATAATTTTAAGGCTTAAAAATAATGATTTTTCAAAAATAAAGCTAGGCGATGTACAGGCAACAGTTGGAGCCGGAGCAACGCTTTATGAACTAGCCGTCAAATGCGCCGACTTCGGTTTCGGAGGTTTCGCAAAGCTTGCAGGAATACCAGGAACAATAGGTGGCTCTATAAGAACTAATGCCGGCAGACTTGGCATGACTATGGCTGATATAGCGCTCGATGTAGCAGGGTTTACGCTGGATGGAGAACCATGGATTTCTCAGGGAAAAGACATCCAGTGGTCATATAGGCATAGTTCAGTGCCGGAAAATGTAGTTATTACTGCAATGATAGTTAAGCTTTTCAAGTCTGAAAAAAGCGTTGAACTTTCTTTGATTAACGAATGCTTATCCTCTAGGAGCAAATTCTATCCTAAGGAAAGAAATGCGGGCTGTATCTTCAAAAACCCGGCATCTGGACATGTGGCAGGGAAGCTTCTTGATATTTCAGGATGTAAAGGATTGGCAAAGGGCGGAGCTAAAGTAAGTGATATACATGCGAATTTCATAATAAATACTGGCTCTTCTTCTGAGAGAGATATTTTAGAGCTCGCCTTGGAAGTTAAATCCAAGGTAATTGAGAAGACCGGCATTTATCTAAGTCCTGAAGTTATCTTTGTAGATAGTAAAAACAAAGAACGGCTTGCCATGGAGCCTAGAAAATTAAATATACTTTTACTCAAGGGCGGGAATTCTCATGAAAGACCTGTGTCTTTGGAGTCAGCAGCAGGAGTTTCAAAAGCTTTGAAAGAGGCAGGGTACAATGTTGTTGAATATGATATCAGCGAACCTGTAATTACCGAAAAGATGGTTACAAACATCGATATTGTTTTTCCTGTACTTCATGGAGGATTTGGTGAAAATGGACAACTTCAGCAAGTCCTTGAAGGAAAAGGACTCAAGTTTGTAGGATCAGGCAGCGAAGCATCAAGAATCATTATTGATAAGATAAAAACCAAGAAAATCTTTGTTGATAATGGCGTTCCTACCTCAAAGTACGAAATCTTGAAAGATGGAGACAAGGCTTTCCCTGCCTCTCTTAAACTTCCTGTGGTAGTAAAGGCTCCAAACGAAGGTTCGACTTTCGGCATATCTATAGTTAAAGATATGTCTGAATGGGATAAAGCCCTTGAGAATGCTTCTGGTGATGTTTCAGGAATGATTTTAGTAGAGGAATTCATTAAAGGCTATGAACTTACAGTAGGGGTTTTAAATGGCCAGGTTCTTCCGATAGTTCATATCCAGCCACCATGTGATTTCTATGATTTTGACGCCAAATATACACATCAACAGGGCGAAACTATTTACAATTGCCCTCCTGATTCAAAAGTTATTCCGGAGGCAATACAGAAAGAAATTCAATCATATGCTCTGAAAGCTTATCAGGCAACAGGCGCCCGAGATATGTCCAGAGTTGACGCTATTCTATCCAAAGATGAACTTAAGCCATATTTCCTTGAACTGAATAGTATTCCTGGATTCACATCAAGCAGTCTTCTGCCCAAGGCCGCAGCAGCAGTAGGCATTCCGTATATCCAATTATGCTCAATGCTAGTTCAGTTAGCCGCCAAGAGATGACATCAGGAAAAGTATCCCAAAAAGCAAAGTGCGAGGAGATATATGAAAAACTCTTCACGCTTTATGGAAATGTAAAATGCCCGCTCCATTATAATACTCCATTTCAGCTTGTTGTGTCAGTAATGCTTTCAGCACAATGCACTGATGAGAGAGTTAACAAAACTGTTCCTGCTTTATTCTCTAAATATCCTGATTCGCAATCTCTTGCTGGAGCAATTTTAGTAGAGGTAGAAGAGATTATAAAACCCATCGGTCTTTATCATGCAAAGGCAAAGAACATCATCAATACTGCAAAAATGCTTGAGGATAAATTTGATGGCATAATTCCAAATTCTATAGATGTACTAGTAACTCTTCCCGGAGTCGGTCGCAAAACAGCCAATGTGATTATTTCTCATCTCTTCGACGGAGACGGCTTCGCTGTTGATACTCATGTAAACAGGCTTTTAAATCGAATCGGCATCGTATCAACCCACGATCCTCTAAAGGTAGAAATTCAGATTCGAAAATTTGTTAACGGTGATATGCTTGGGAACTTTTCACTCCTCCTTATTATGCATGGAAGAAAAAGATGCAAGGCGCGTTCTCCCGACTGTCAAAATTGTGAGATTAACTCTCAATGCCTTAAGAGATTATAATCTTCCTGTCATTTCAAAGATAAAGGCCTCAGTTTCCTGAAGCCTTTGCTGTATGATTATTATTAGGTGCTGATCACCATGATTTCTCAGCTGTTCTTATTCTTATACACTCTTCCATATCCATGATGAAAATTTTCCCGTCTCCAATATTTCCGCTTCTCGCCGCTTTCGTTATTGCATCAATGGCAGTTTGAACTTTATCTTTAGGCAAGGCTATTTCGAGTTTTGTCTTTTTAAGAAGGCTTCCTACTTCTTTATGGCTCCTGTAAATAGTTGAAATACCTCTTTGTCTGCCTCTGCCAAGAACAGGCGTGACTGTAGCATAGTGAATCTCATTTCGTTCAAGTTCAGCTAGGACATCATCCATTCTATCTGGCTGAATTATTGCTGTTATGTATTTCATATTAGTACTCCTTTATTCTAGTGTGG
>JBAXXY010000077.1:0-12935 GCA_037127655.1 Lentisphaerota bacterium | reverse complement strand
ATTAATAGCTTATGAGATGATTAAAAAGTGTTATTCAGAAGGGAATACTCTTTTTATCTGCGGTAATGGAGGAAGTGCAGCTGATTCAGAACATTTGGTTGCTGAACTTATGAAGGGTTTTATACTGCCAAGGAAAATTACTGATACCAAATTACTTTCAAAATTCGAGCTTTTATATGGAGAGGATGGAAAAACCTTGGTTAATAGCCTGCAAAATGGACTTAGAGCAATCTCTCTAATGAGTCATCCTTCATTGAATTCAGCTTATTCAAATGATGTAAATCCAGAAATGGTTTTTGCTCAACAATTATTTGTTCTGGCAAAACCTGGTGATATTCTAATAGGTATCTCAACTTCCGGTAATTCAAAAAATGTAAGAAGAGCAATACAGCTTGCAAATGTCATAGGAGTTGAAACTATTCTTCTTACAGGAATAAACGGAGGCAAATGCGAAATGCTTTCTAAGTGTGTCATTAAAGCGCCATCTCATGAAACATTTATAATACAGGAATATCATCTGCCGATTTATCACACTTTGGCTTTGATGCTAGAGGAATATTTTTATGGCTCAAAGTAAAAAACAGGAGAAAAATCAGATTAAGCACATTGCTATAATTATGGATGGAAATGGCAGATGGGCTAAAGAGAAAGGCTTATCAAGGATTGAAGGACACAAAGCAGGAGCCAGAACAGTAGAAAGAGTTTTGAAAGCGGCAGAAAAATACAATATTGAATATCTTACGCTATATGCTTTTAGTACGGAAAATTGGAAAAGACCAAAAATGGAAATTGCTGGACTGATGAATCTACTCAAAGAGTTTCTTGAAGTTAATTTAAAAGCGCTTCATGAAAAAGAAACCAGGCTTAGGACTATAGGAAGAACAAATGATTTACCATTTTTAACAAGAAAAGTCTTAGAAAAAGCTATTAAAGATACATCAAAATATTCAAAGAGACAGCTTATTCTTGCTTTAAGCTATGGCGGAAGAGCTGAAATAATTGATGCTGTGAAAAAATTAGCCGAAGATGTTAAATCAAATAAAGTAAAACCTGATTTTATTAACGAAGAAGTCTTTTCAAATTACTTATACGCCCCTGATATTCCTGACCCGGAACTTATGATAAGAACAAGTGGAGAAATGAGGTTGAGTAATTTTTTACTCTGGCAGTTATCTTATTCTGAACTTTGGATAACAAATACTTTATGGCCAGATTTTGGCGAAGAAGAATTTTCAGAAGCAATTAACCATTATTATTTAAGAAATAGAAGATACGGAGGGGTTTAATGTTTATACCAAGATTGATCAGCAGTATTATAATTTTAGTCATTTTTTTCTCAATCATTATACTAAAAGGAATTATAGGGCTAGCTGTCTTTACAGCCGTAGGAGTATTTCTTTCAATTGTAACAGCCAGAGAATTGTCTGATATGCTTTGCAATTTCAATCTAAGTAAATTCAAGCATATGAGTGAAGTTGCAGCAGGTGTGGTGTTTCTAATTGTACTAGTTGGTAATTTTTATAATCCAGACTTTCCATATTGGATATTGATTAGTGTTTTAATGATTCTTTTCTGTTGGATTAAAATTTTAGTGTCTATTAATAAAACTGAAGAATTTACAAAAGTAATTAACTTCATTGCAGTATTTATTCTGCTGATAGTTCCTATAAATTTTATTACTCTGATATTTACTGTTGGTTATGGCGCTACTAATATTGGCGTTTACCTTATTCTTTTTCTTGTATTAGTCACAAAATGCGGCGATATGGGAGCTTATGTTACAGGAACTCTGTGCTCTAAAAGGAAAGGCGGCAACCATAAAATCGTTCCTAGCATCAGCCCCAAAAAATCATGGGAAGGAACTATAGGAGGCTTGGTTCTTTCTATTATAGTATCATGCGTTATAAGCCATATTTACGGAATAAATATTGGCGTAGCCATTGTGCTTGGCGTTGTGCTTTTCGTTGGAGGATTTCTCGGAGATCTTGCTGAATCGTCTCTTAAGAGACTGTCTGGAGTAAAAGATTCCGGGGCTGTGATTCCCGGAATCGGAGGTTCATTAGACTTGGTAGATAGTTTGCTTCTTAATGCGCCGCTATTCTACCTTATGCTTCTGATATTTAGAATTATAGATTAATTATTTTTTAGCTTTAGTTGCAGCTTTAATTTCTTTTCTGACTTTGATTTTCTGTCTTTCTTCTTTTGCTTTGCGTCTTGCTCTTTTTTCTACTTTATTATACTGTTTTCCCATGTTGCACCTTTAAAATTTTGTTTTATTACTTTAGTATAAACTAATTGATTTAAGTTCATATTCTACAGGTTATTTAACTTTAATCAAATAGGCAAAACTTCATTTACCTTAAGAATATGGTAATGGGAAAAACTTACCGGAGATAGTTTATGTGTGGAATAGTCGGATACATAGGCAAAAGGCCTTTGATGGATACTTTAATCAATGGATTAAAAAAGCTTGAATACAGAGGATATGATTCAGCCGGGATTGCATACTTTGATAATGGTAATATAAAAACGATTAGAAGAGTAGGGAAAGTAGCTGCTTTGCAAAAGGCTATTTATGACGAAGTGGGGGATGCTCAAATACTATCTACAGGAATTGCTCATACCAGGTGGGCAACTCATGGAGAGCCAAGTGAAAGGAATTCTCATCCGCATCTTGATACAAATGGTAATTTCGCGGTCGTACACAATGGAATAATAGAAAACTATGCGGCATTAAAGAGCCAGTTAATTAATAAGGGATGCAAATTCGCTTCAGAAACAGATACAGAAGTAATTGCTCATCTTATCTCACAAATGTACGAAGGTGACTTCTTGAAAGCAGTAGCTGCTGCTCTCAAACATCTTAACGGCACATACGGCATAGCCGTTATTTCAAAGTTTCATCCTGATGTAATTATTGTGGCTAGAAAAGGTAGTCCAATTGTTATTGGAGTAGGAAATAATGAGATGATAGTAGCAAGTGATATTTCTGCGCTTATTTCATATACAAGAAAAGTTATCTACCTTGATGATAATGATATAGCCGTAGTTAAACAGGATGATATTGATATTCGCAATATTGACATTATTCCAGTTACCCGTGAACTTGCTCACATCGATTGGGATGCCGGAGCCGCTGAAAAGGGTGGGTATGAGCATTTTATGATTAAAGAAATTTTTGATCAGCCAAACTCGATTAGTAATGCCATTAGAGGAAGATTAAATCTGGAAGAAGGAACTAGTTTGCTCAGCGGTTTGGGGTTCTCTCCAAGGGAACTTGTTTCTATTTCAAATATCACAATTGCTGCTTGCGGGACAAGTTTACATGCAGGCCTTGTAGGAGAATATTTCTTTGAAGATTTGGCTAATATCCCAACAGAAGTAGCTCAAGCAGCTGAGTTTAGATATAGGAATCCTATTATTAAACCAGATACACTTGTCATCGCAATAAGCCAATCAGGGGAAACAGCTGATACACTTGCGGCAGTTAGAGAATCAAAGAATAAAGGCGCTATTGTAGCCGCTATATGCAATGTTGTTGGTTCAACAATTGCAAGAGAAACAGGTGTTGGTATTTATTTGCATGCCGGCCCTGAAATAGGAGTAGCCTCAACAAAGGCATTTACATGTCAGGTTATAGTCCTGCTCATGATGGCTCTTAAATTTGGCCGCTCCAGAAGGCTGTCGAGGCAGACTGGTATTGAGTTAATAGAAGAGATTAAAAATGTACCGGCGCTTATCCAGGAAGTTCTTCAGACTTCATCTGAAATTGAACGAATTGCAAAGAAATACTATAAAGCTGATAATGCTTTTTTTATAGGAAGAGGGTATTTGTATCCTGTTGCATTGGAAGGTGCTTTGAAACTTAAAGAAATAAGTTATATTCACGCTGAAGGTTATCATGCGGCTGAATTAAAACATGGGCCTATTGCCCTTCTTGAAGAGAAAGTTCCAGTAATTGCTTTGGCCAATGATATACCAGGCAAGGATAAAGTCCTCAGCAATATGCAGGAATGCAAAGCTAGAAAATCTCCAGTTATTGCCACTGCTACAGTCGGCGACCATGAAGTATCAAAAATAGCTGATGATGTAATTTATCTTCCAAGATGCTCTCAGTATGTTACTCCAATTATTACTGTTGTTGCGCTACAGCTCTTCGCTTATTATATAGCCAAAGAAAGAGGTTGTTCAATTGATCAGCCTAGAAATTTGGCAAAAAGTGTTACAGTTGAATAATTTAGAGATTAATTTATGAAAAAGAAATTATTGCTGTTTTTGGGTTTATTATTGTTTATATCGGGATGTTCAACGACTTCAAATGAGCCTGGGACTAAAAATTAGAGGTATCATCTTCTGATCTATCTAAATGTAAAACAGATGATCAGGCGGCACAAATTATGATTGAAAGTATTCTGAATGGACTTGCTACAAAGAACTATAATGAATATACAAAGGACTTTGCGTCTAAAGATAAGACCTCTTTGCCGCAAGACACGTTTAACGATGCATGCAAGGCTGTTGATGATAACCTTGGCATCTTATTGAGCAAGCAATATCTTGGCTGCGTTAATAAAATTGGCTACTCAATTGCATTATGGAAAGCAAAATACTCAAAAGTCCCTGAAGACATCATCTTTGAGATGTATATAATTAGAGAAAATAATACATATAAAGTATCAGCATTCATTCCTAAGTAAAATATGAGCAATGTTTAGGAATTAAGCTTCTGAAGAGCGATGCGGATAAGATTTTCGCTATTATGATCAGTTTCAGGAACTTCAGATATAATTTTTAGAATGGCTTTTTTTGCCATGTCATATTTAAAGCCAAGCTGAACAAGCGCAAGTATTGCCTCTTCAGTATGTTTGGGAATTGTAGTTGAATTAACTGAACCAAATGCCGCTTCTGGAGAAATAATGCTTATCTTGTCTCTAAGCTCAATAACCAGACGGTCTGCAGATTTGGGCCCAACGCCATTGATTTTACTGAGTGTTTTTTTATCAGCTGAGGCTACAGCTTCACAAAAAGAGTTTACCGATATACTGCTAAGAATTTTGATTGCAAGTTTGGGGCCTATTCCATTTATAGTATTTAGCAGTCTGAAAAGGTCTTTTTCCTCCTGAGTAGCAAATCCAAATAGCATCATAACATCTTCTCTTACATGAAGATGAGTAAATAGAGTTATTTTTTCACCTTCTCTTGGTAGTTTGTCGTAAGTGCTTAGAGGAATACAAATTTCATAGCCTATCCCATTGGAATCAATTATGATTTCAGAAATTGATACTTTATCAAGAATGCCTTTAATTTTTCCTATCATGATTTTAACCCAACTTTTGATTTAACTTCTTCCATTGTTTTTTCTGCTACTTCAGAAGCTTTTGAGGCTCCTTTGCTTAAAATCGAATGAACATAATCTATATTTTTTGCTAATTCGTCCCTCTTCTTTTGCATAACTGAAAAATGGTTCATGTATAATTCGAAAAGTTCATTTTTTGCCTGACCATACATCAAACCGCCTGCTTTATATCTATCGGCCATTTTATCAGTTTGATCTTTAGTGGCAAAGAGCTTATAAAGAGCGAAAATATTACATGTATCTGGGTCTTTGGGCTCTTCTGGAGTTTTAGAATCGGTAATTATTTTCATAAAGATTTTTTTAATCTGTTTCTGGTCGCCAAAGATAGGAATTGAATTCCCATAGCTTTTAGACATTTTCCTTCCGTCAATGCCAGGAGTAATAGCCACATCTTCCTTTATTTGTGGTTCTGGGAGCGGGAAGGTTTCGCCATATTGATTGTTAAATTTTATAGCAATGTCTCTAGCTACTTCGACATGTTGCTTCTGATCTTTTCCGACAGGGACTATGTTAGACTTATACATTAGAATATCGGCAGTCATAAGAACAGGATAGAAGAAAAGCCCGCAATTCGGGATAATCCCATTTGTCACTTTGTCTTTGTAACTATGACATCTTTCAATTAATCCCATAGGAGTGCAGCAAGAAAGAATCCATGTTAGCTCCGTAAGAGATGGGATATCAGATTGTTTAAAAAATATAACTCTTTCTGTATCAAGTCCGCAGGCAATAAAATCCAAAGCTACATTTGAAGTTCTTTCTTGAAGAAGCTTTGGATCAGGAGTAACTGTCAATGAATGATAATCTGCAATAAAGAGGAAAGTTTCTCCTTTATACTGATCATCGATGATCTGTTTCATCATTCCGAAATAGTTTCCGATGTGAGGTATTCCACTAGGTTGGATGCCTGAAAGTATTCTCATAACTAAGTAATCCTAACTGGTTTTGGTTAAATATTTGAATGCTTCTTTTAACATAGCTAAAATCCTACTAAAATAAATATGGATAGTTTTTATCTTGCAGATATTCTAAATCAAAAATAAGGCTGGATTATGGAACGAACACAAAAAGACAATGAAATTAGATCTAAAAAATTTATGACAGCTTTTGTTGTTGCAGCATCAGCTTTGGCGGGATGCCTTTATGGTCTGGATATTGGAGCTATTGCTGGCGCTCTTACATTTATTCAAAAAGAAATGAATTTAACGGGAGTCCAGGAAGGCTGGATTGTGGGAGCTGTACTTTATGGCGGTGCATTTTCAATACTTGTTACGGGATTTCTTGCCGATATTTTCGGAAGGAAAAATATGATCGTAGTGTCGGCTGTGATATTTATTGTAGGAGTTATTATATCTTCTTATGCTGTGGGTTTTAAATCGCTTTTATGGGGGAGGCTTATTATGGGTATCGGAGTCGGAATTTCTGCGATACTTGTTCCTCTTTATCTTTCAGAAACTGTCCCGGCAAATATAAGAGGTAGAGCAGTAGCATGTTTCCAGCTCGTTCTTACTGCAGGTATTTTATTGGCTAATTTAATAGGCCTTGCTTTCAACAAGAGCGGAAATTGGAGAGCAATGTTCCTTGTTCTTGTTATTCCTGGGCTAGTATTTTTTCTTGGGGCGTTATTCCTTCCTGAAAGTCCTGCATGGTTATTTATGAAGAAAAAAATTGATAAAACAAAGAAGGTTCTTCTTAAGTTCCATTCTGAAGAAAATGCTGATTTAATACTTTCTGGTATGACGACTTTGAATGAAGAAAAAACTCAGGCAAAGAATCAGTCCATTTTTAAAAAAGCATATATCATACCATTTATAATTGCTTTTCTGATAGCTAATTTTAATCAAACAACGGGTGTAAATAGTATCCTTCAGTACGGCATGGTTATTTTTCAACAGTCCGGTGTTAGTTCTCCTGCCGTATCTCAACTGCTCAATACAGCTGTCACGCTTCTTAATGTCATTATTACAATTATAGCCATAGCGCTGATTGACAAATTAGGAAGAAAGCCGCTTCTTACATACAGCACAGGAGGGGTTGTAATTAGTTTACTTCTTCTCTCATTAGCTTCAATTCTTTCAACTTCTGCTCTGAAGATAACGCTATTAACCATAGGGATGTTTGGTTTTATGGGATGTTTCTCCTTTGGCTGTGGAGTTGTAGTTTGGCTTGCCATGAGTGAACTTCTTCCTACAGCAATAAGGTCCAAAGGATTGGCCATATGCCTTTTTGCAAATTCTATGGTCTCATCAATTCTTGCTACAGTTTTTCCAATTATAAGAGAGGCTATTGGTTACGCAGGCCTATTTCTGATGTTGGCAATCTTTACGATAATTTATTTTGTCGTAGCTAAATTCTTCCTGCCTGAGACTAAGGGTAAGACAATTGAGGAAATTGAAGAGTACTGGGTGCTAAAATACGAAAAGAGAACCTAGAACTACCATAAATCTTAGGCATTTATGTGCAATTTTATCGTAGATATTCTTGCTAAGGGATGAAAATACCTTAGGATTTAAGAAAATATGCATTTTGCAAATTCAATATAAAAAAAGGAGATTAAAACCATGCCGGCAGTTATCACTACTAAAGGTAATGAGAGCCATCTTAAACCTGAAGTTATGGACAAATCAAAAAAACTTATGACAGTTTTTGTGATATTGGCTTCAGCATTGGCAGGAGCTCTTTATGGGCTTGATATCGGAGTAATAGGAGGAGCGTTAGACCCTCTTACAGCAGAACTTAAGCTTACAAGCGCTGAGTCTGGACTAATCGTGGGAGCAGTTCTATATGGCGGCGCCGTAGCGATGCTTATAACAGGATTTCTTGCCGATATTTTCGGCAGAAAGAAAATGATTGTTATTTCTGCCGTTATTTTTATTATCGGTGTCATCCTTTCAGCGTATTGCCATCATTTTTCTACTTTGCTTGCCGGAAGATTGGTAATGGGTATTGGGGTAGGAGTTTCTGCTATTTTAGTTCCTCTATATCTTTCAGAAACAGCTCCTTCTAAAGTTAGAGGTACAGCAGTTGCCTGTTTCCAACTTTTCCTGACAGGGGGTATTCTGCTAGCTTACCTTGTTGACTTAGCCTTTACTGCCAGCGGAAACTGGAGGGCAATGTTCCTAGTGCTTATTTTTCCTGGACTTCTGCTCTTCATTTTAGCTATTTTCCTCCCTGAAAGCCCGACATGGCTCTTTATGAAGAAGAAACTTGACCTAACTAAAAAAGTTCTTCTTAAGTTCCATTCTGAAGTCAATGCAGACCTTATTATCGCGGACATGACAGCGCTCAAGGAAGAAAAAGTTCACGCTCCAAATAAAACTATATTCAAAAAAGCCTATGTCGTACCATTTATCATAGCCTTCCTGATTGCCAATTTTAATCAAACGACAGGCATCAATTGCGTGCTACAGTATGCACCTAAGATTTTTAGTGACTCAGGTGTTAATTCTCCAGTGCTTGCAGTTCTTCTTGGTACTGGCATAACTGTTATTAACTTTGTTGTTACTCTTATAGCTACTTCAATAATAGACAAATTCGGCAGAAAACCTCTTTTGACATTAAGTACAGCTGGCGTGGTAATAAGTTTGGTTTTGATGGGTGTAGCTTCAATGATGGGAGTTTCCAACCTTAAGATCGTAATTCTTACAATTGGTACATTTGGATTTATCCTGAGCTTTGCATTTGGTTGCGGAGTTGTGGTATGGCTTGCAATGAGCGAATTGCTTCCTACAGCTATCCGTTCAAAAGGTCTTGCGATATGCTTGTTCGGAAATTCGATGATTTCATCTATTTTAGCTACAATATTCCCTGTCCTGAAAGACACAATAGGTTACAGCGGTCTCTTCTTTGTCCTAGCTGGTTTCACAGTTCTGTACTTCATAGTAGCTAGGTTCTTCCTACCTGAAACTAAAGGAAAGACAATTGAAGAAATCGAAGAATACTGGGTTTCTAAATACGAAAAGAAAGCATAATTGCTCTCTTGGAGAATTATTTAAAAGAGGACGAGGCAGTCCTCTTTTTTTTATCTATTTTTGCTATCGGATTTTAAATTTCCAGCATCGAAATTAGGGTAGGTAGATAAAAATACAAAATTACGCTTGTTTGAACTGGAGTCAAAAGTATGAAAATTTTCAATTTTTCAGCAGGTCCTTCAATGATCCCGGCATCAGTAATGGAAAGGGCTCAGAGGGAATTCAAAAACTACAATAACATGGGAATAGGAGTATGTGAGCTTTCTCACAGGACAGACGAGTTTAGCGAAATCATTAACAGAACTGAAAATAATATCAGAAAGTTGATGAATATCGGGAATGAATATGCTGTTTGCTTTATCCCTGGTGGAGCAAGTCTTCAGTTCTATATGATACCGATAAACTTTCTTATTAATTGGTGGGGCTGTGAGTATATAGATACCGGATATTGGTCTGAGAAAGCTATTATTGAAGCTAAAAAGTGTTGCCATGTCAAAGTTTCTGCCTCTTCAAAAGATGCAAATTACAAGAGAATTCCAAATTTAAGGAAATGGAAGAACAAATTTGATTCTTCTTATGTTCATATCACTACCAATAACACTATTGAGGGTACTCAGTATCATTCATATCCTGAACTCGATCATGGGGTACCGCTTATAGCTGATATGTCAACTGATATCATGACAAAGAAGACTGATATCACAGAATTTGATATGGTCTATGCCAGCACGCAGAAAGTTCTTGGGCCAAGCGGTTTAGCAATTGTAATTTTAAAAAGAAAACTCGCAGAAAGAGCTTACAATAAAAACCTTCCTACAATGTTGAACTACAATACTTATATTTATGAAAATTCTATGCATAATACGCCGCCTACTTTCTCAGTATATATGCTTATGCTGGTCACAGATTGGCTTCTTGAAAATGGCGGACTTGATACTATGGACAGAATCAATACGCTCAAATCAGAGGTAGTTTATGAAAGAATAGATTCTTCTAATTTCTATTCAAATCTTGTGGAAGCTCCTGATCGATCAAGAGTAAATATTGTATTTAGATGCCCGACAAAACATTTAAGTGAACTCTTTATCCATGAAGCTGAAGAAAATGGGTTATTGGGGCTCAGAGGACATAGAGCTGTAGAAGGCGTAAGAGCCAGCATGTATAATGCTATGCCACTAGAGGGCGTAGAAAAGCTTGTTGACTTTATGAATAGATTCGAAAAACAGCATGGCTGATTTATTATTCAAAAAGGCTCGTTTTTGGAAAAGAGCCTTTGATTCCAATAGCGCAATTATTTGCGAACTGTGCCCCAGACAGTGCCATATAGAAGATGGCAAAAGTGGTTTCTGTGCAGTCAGAAAAAATATTTCTGGCAATCTTTACTCGCTTGTTTATGGCTATCCTGTCGCTTTGCAGGTGGACCCAATTGAGAAAAAGCCATTCTCGATGTTTATGCCCAGCACATTTACTTTTTCGATAGGAACTTACGGTTGTAATCTGGATTGTTCTTTCTGCCAAAACTTTCATTTATCCAGAGGTATTCCAAGTGATGATGAGCCAAAAACACCGCAGCTAAGCCCATCTGAAATAATAAAGAAGGCATTATCTGCCGGATGCAAGTCTATAGCTTTTACATATAACGAACCAACAATCTGGGCAGAATATGCAATTGATATTGCCTTAGAGGCAAGAAAGCATAAACTTCCTGTAGTGCTTGTTTCTAATGGATTTATATCTAAAAGTGGTATGGAAGAATTTTACCCTCTGATAGATGCGGCAAATATTGATATGAAGGGTTTCTCGGAAGAATTTTATAAAACTATGACTAAAGGGAAGCTCCAAAGCGTTTTAGATTCTATCAAGTATTTGTACAAGCTAGGCAAGCATATCGAAATAACAAACTTGGTTATCCCAGGCAAGAATGACTCAGAAGAAAATACTAGGCTTTTTCTTGACTGGGTCGAGATGGAGTTAGACAAAAATGTTCCTCTTCATTTTTCAGCATATTTCCCTACTTATAAATACTTCGATAGTCCAAGAACGCCAAGGGAAACTCTTCTTAGAATCAAAGAGTATGCACGGAGCAGAAACTTCCCAAATGTATTTCTAGGAAATATTTAATATCTTTTCAAGCTGCAAAACTCTATCTCTGCCAAATTTTATTAATGATTATTTGCGTATCCAGGCTCATTTGGATCATAATTGATTCTTCTAACAAAAAGCGATATCATACTACTGCTAGCAGATGTACTTCCTAGAACAGTCATACTGCCTTTATTGGTAAAGGCAATAGTTCCCTGCCCTTTGTAATAATATGTGCATTCATTAACATCTGAGGGAAATTCATTATAAATAGGTATCCATTCATTTCCGGTTGTTTTTGTTTGTGCATCTGTCGGGGAACCTAGAATATGCTCTACTTCCTCCTGCGACATGCCTAATTTTATTTGAGCTAATTTTGCATTTTCAGGAATATTAGGCGTAATATTAGGCGTTGTACATCCCGAAATAAGCATTGCTAAAATGAATATGGGAAATAGATTTTTCATATTTTACCTCACTTATTAATGCACAAGTTTTTATGGATTTATAAACAGCATTGATGCCGAAATATTATAATATAAATTTGAGATTTAGCCAATATGGTGGTTCAATGCTAATAATCATCGTTATCATATAACTCAAGTTTAGGGGTTCAAAGTATTTTCTAATTAGTTTATATATAGAATGTTAAATTAAATTATGCATTATAATCTATCGCCAATCCCATTCGAGAGGGCTTGGTTGTATTGCAACATCATTAGCCACTGGTTTACATCCGTGGCTAGAAGATTAAATTGACATCTTAGCCACATGCGTATTCTGCAACAGCAAAGGCTGCTGGTTTAAAAATTTAAACAGCCACGACTTGAGGCGTTCCTTCATATCACTACTGAAAAATAAAGGAGAGCCAATTAAAATTATTTCTGAGCTTGTCTGGCATAGTTCAATTTCACAAACCGAACGGGTTTATTCTGTAGTCAACAAAGATGTCCAGAAAGAAGAACTATCAAGGCTATCTACATCAATTAAATTGACCAATATAAAAGTTGAAAAGCATGGGAAAAATCTTCTTGTTTTAATTGAAAGTGTCAGAAGATATCTTAACTATTACACATAAGCTAGAGTTAAGAATGTCAAGACCTCAGTCTTTATAAGGTCTTGACATGTATTATTGATTATGCCATCTACGATGGATGCTTATCCTATGGCCACGCTTCCTGTTTCTCCTGTCCTTATTCTTACGCAATCGACAAGATTCATTATAAATATCTTGCCGTCTCCGACCGATCCAGTTCTGCCTCCTTCGATAATGGCATCGACCGTGGCTTTGACATATTCGTCATTCACAGCTATTTCAAGTTTCATTTTTCTAAGCAAACTTCCTGCTTCTTTGTGACTTCTGTAAACAGTTGCTACGCCTTTCTGCCGACCTCTTCCCATGACTGATGTAACAGTAGCAAGATGAATCTCGTTTGCTTCGAGTTTTTCTAAGACATCGTTCATTCTATCAGGCTGAATTATTGCTGTTATGTATTTCATATTAGTACTCCTTTATTCTAGTGTGG
>JBAXXY010000076.1:0-12955 GCA_037127655.1 Lentisphaerota bacterium | reverse complement strand
AAGTTTATTCTATCTATTTCCGTGAATTATATACTCAAGCTGTTGGGCAAAACCGTCAGACCTGATGTAACTATTCTTAAGGAAGACTTCTTGTCCTGAAGAAACATTCTCCTTAACATCTGCGTCAGCCTGGCTTTGCTGCTCTGCTATGCCAATTTCAGCATAAGTTCTAGCTTTTTCGAGTTCCTGGGCCTGATTGAAAGCTGTCAAATCTTTGTACTTCGCCTGTCCTTCAGTCGTAAACTCAAGAGATATTGTAAGTTTCTGATTCGCATAAATATTTACAGTCTGTTCCCATGGCACAAAGTATTCCCTTGTGATTCTCAACTGGTGGAGCCCGGGCTTGGCACTGAAAGCAGCCGGAGGAGAACCTATTGCCGCCCCGTCAAGCTCTGCTGTAGCTCCTTTTACATTGCAATCGATGGAGAACTGAACTGGGGTTGATAATTGAAGTGCAGCAGCCCGTATCTGGTTAATCTTTTTTGCTATATTATCTGCCAATAATGCAGTACCCGAATCAATCAGTTTGTCTATGATATTATTCATTACTATTTCTATGCTGGCATTCTGATAAATTTGGGTAGATGCCACTAGCGTGTCGCCATAAATTGACTGTCCTGAATCGCCGTCAAGAACTCTTACAGTCATAGGCATTGTGTAGATATCTACTTGATTATTAGTTTTATACATGGTGTCTTCACCTTTGAAGATGCGCTTTTCGTGACCAAGATGCCCCATTGTCGCTACTATAAGGTACTTTGCGCCCAACATTTGAGAAATCCTGAGAGATGAAGACTTAGTGATGCCTCCTGCTTTGGTCTTTTCAGTCATAGAATCCTGCGGCTCGGAACTCTTTGTTTTTTCCGTAAAAGCAGTTACGCTGTCATTGGACTGGGTCGTTGTAGCCACAGCCATAAATGATCTTGTGTATTTATAAATATTATCTTCAGTCTCATTGCTCTCAGTAAATTTCTGAACTATGTCATTCCAGTCCATAATAGCGAAACCTTTATCTGTGAGCTTGGAAGAGAGTGTATTATTGAAGGTGTCAATCTCGCTATTGAGATCTTTGCCTCCGGTATTACGGACAAAAATTGCTGTTACCAATTGCGCAGGTTGGGTCTGGACGCTTGCTGCGTTGCCAACCTTGCCGGTATCTGATTCTACTGCGAAGGCCGTTAATGAAGTTAAAGTTGCCACAGAAGCAAATAATGCTCCCAATTGCCTTAATTTTGAAATCATAACATGCTATCTCCTATAATATGATTTGGTACTTTAAAGTTTATCAGCGGTATGAGTTTTAACATCATCAGAAATATTGTTTTCTTGAATAGCAGCGCCTCTTTTCCCTGAATTTAGAGTTCGTGGCCATAAACATTCATAGTCAAGACTCTCGCCTACATGAACTACCCAGACAAGAGTAATATGACCTTTCCTAATAGTAACAATCTCTTCGAGTTTCAATTGTGTTGACTGGGGCGCGAAAGTAAGTTTGTGCTCACCTGAAGGCAGCTCAGAGACGAGGATTTGTACATTTTCAGGCAAAGTCATCCAGCATCGCAAATCCGCATTTTCGCTGAGATTATTGTATATTGACGAAGCCGCCATTACTCCCAAACCTGCAAGCTGCATTGAATTGTTGCCTGTCGCGCCTCCTATTGCAGCAGCGGTAGTTCCGGCCGCAAAAACAGAAGCTTTAGCCGTCGCGCGAGCTGCCTGTCGTATAATTCGCCATTTAGCTTCTTCCTGTAGCGCCCTAAGAGCAAGTGATCCCAAATAGCATATTGGGGCTGTGTTGCCGATTTCTCCGGATTGGGCAGAAACCAGCATTGGCTGTGGTTCCGTCCAGGCAAATTTATAAACCGGATATGCTATTGCTACAGCTCCCAGCGTAATAAAAATCTCCTGCTTCTGTGGAGTCCAGCCGTCTTCATATATAACTATCAATCTGCCAGAGTCCTCAGAGTAGCTACTGCTCTCTATTTGCTTCCAGACTTCAGGATAAGTCGTTTTTAACTGATCAAAATCATAAGTTTTATCCAGCTTGATCGCCATACGAATTACTTCGCGCTGCAGATATGGATTTGAAGGCATGAGCTCCAGACTCTTTTTATAGGATATATATGCATCCTCCAATTCTCCGCTCATTTCATGGATAACGCCTCCGACATATACGACATATGGATTCAATACGGAGCTTTTAGTTTTACCCAGCAGTTCTGACATCTCGGCAAAATTCTCATCAGATATCTTCTGGAGTTCAGTTCTGTAAGATTCCTCCTCAGATACGCTTTGAGGCTCTGTAGAATCACTATCGGCAACAGTTTCAACATCAACAGGTGGATTAGAAACACCCATTGGATTTTTATCGGTCATGAGAGCCAACACTGCATCAGAGTTACCCTGAGTACCGTTTAATTCAATCTGGTTCTTCATAGCACCTTTTTGGATCGCTTGTTGATTATCAAAGATTTTTTTCTGAACACCATCTTCAGTATTGCGGAAATATTCTTCCTTGAAATCCTCGCGTTCTCTGGCTTTTTCAGCCTCATTAAGAAGAAACTCTGCCAAACGAATCTCGACCATTGCTCCTTCTAAATCTCCAAGCGCAAGATAATTGTAAGACTGATAGAGGTAAACCATCTCCAGTTCGAAAAGTCTGGCTTTGTATGCAAGCATATTATCATTAACAATTACAGAGCCGACATTTATATCAGCGCCTGGCAGGGTGTTGTCACCTAGTTCGCGTTTCTTGACATACTCTACTTCCTCATTAAAACTCGCCCGGCTTGCTTCGAAGTTATTCTGAAGCTGAGCAATGCGACCTTTTTCCAGCAGATACAACTCAACATCAAGTCCCTTGTTTTCCAGTTGTTCTTTATAGAGAGAAGGAATATCGATTGGCTGGTTCTGCTCTATGGCGCTCATATGATCAGCCGTGTTATTTGTAGAGCAGGAGGTTATTCCTGCCATAAGGGTCACGGCAAAAACAAAAGCGCATATAAATTTCAGAGCGTTCACATCTAATTGCATATTATGGTTGATATAACATCTAATAGGAAGGATTAGAATAGTTTCGCTTATTCAATTCCGTTGTTACTTCTTGTAATTGTTTAAATAGCTTCTGGCGGTTTGCTTCAAGCTGCCGAGCTAACTGTTCCTGTCTCTCATATTCCTGACTAAGCACGCAATAGTTTGTCCAGACCAGGCCAGTGTCCAAACCTGCCTTAACTGCTGCAGGAATTGCCCCAAGCGGAGTCGGGTTGAATCTTGTAGGCGCTTTTACCAAAACATCTCCAAGCATAATTGCACCCTGTCCGACAGTCTCGCTGATGTCTCCTTTATCGGCCAGATCAACGAAATCAGAAGTATCTTTTACTTTAGATGCCTGTCCGGCATTTTTAGCCATTCTGATAGCATCGGCTGAATCCTTCATAGATTCAATCTTATCTGCTCCCGGCGCCATATCTATAGCCTTATTAAGCAAAGAAGCCGATCTTTTGTCGGCAGTGTATGAAGTATATCCAAGAGCGACGCTCATGGCGGCATCTGTTGAGACTTTTATAGCTTCTTCTTTTCCAGCCAGGGCGTCATTTTCAACACCACCAAATGCGTCAACATTATCCGACATGAGTTTTTGAGTCTCGCGAAGCGCATCCGTCAGTGCCGCTTGTTTCTTTTCCAATCGCTCATCGCTCATATCTGAATACGGGTTGGATTTTGGTTCATTAAAAGTTATAGGGTTATCAAACTGTGTTGGCTCCTCCTTACGCAGCAAATCGGGGGTGAGAGATTTTGAATCTCTCAGATCCACTACGCTCGGATCGTTTGCATAGGGATCAAGTGAAGCATCCTTAGTCTTTATTCCAGAAGCGCCGGCGATAGGGTTATCCCATAAACCTGTGGCCTTGATTGAAGAAGCCTGGGAAGCGGCAGTTCCTGATAAAGTTGACGACGACTGGCTTTTTTCAAGCTGACGGGTTTCATCCAGAACTCGCGCACCAAGATTGCTCTGATTTGATGATGAATTATTATAAAAATTTGAACCATTCGGATCGTCTGCGATGGTTCCTGGTCCATGAAGGCGCCCGTCTTCAGGGCGAATAGAAACTCCATGGGCTAGGTAATCGCCGAAAGGATTGATTGTCTGCAATGACTTGCTCTTTAATTTGGATTGATTCTTTAAAAACTGCTGTTGCATGAACAGATCAGAATTTTGTTGCTGCATATAGGTTTTATTCATCTGATTTTGCTGTTGAGCCTGCTGTTGCGTGTACCACATGGCCTTGGCTTGTGACTGTTTCCACATAGCCTCGGCCTGATTTAGATAGCGCTCTGCTTCTGCTCTTGGCTGTCCTTTCATCTGACTCGTTGACTTACGAGCCTGACTAAATGCATCATTAATTTGTCCTTCCCACTGCGCCTGTCCTGCCGACTGAACTAAAAAAGGCAGCAAAAGCAGAGCAAAAGCAAGCATTAAAGCAGTATTCAGACTCTTCATGATTTAGTTATTTTTAGGGATAACAGTTCGAATTTTGCGCAACTCATTTTCATTGAGATACTGGAGTTCGTAATATCTTTCAATTATGCCATCAATGTTTCCTGAAGACTGAGATGCAGTCAAGCATAGTTGAATATTTGACAGAGCCTTTTTAAATTGTTTCTGTGTAGCGTAAGCCGAAGACAATCCCAAATGAATTTCAGGAGATAAAGGCGAGTATCTGAGCGCCCATTGGTACTGCCCGATAGCCTCGTTAATAGCTTCCTGCCCTTTCGCGTTTTTCAGGATTGCCTGCGCTCTGAGATAGTATTGCTGAGATTCTTTTGCCATGCGGACAGGAGATTGCAAATTGGACACATACTTCATTCCTTCGAGCGTCAAAGCATCTGCGGAATTTCCATTTGGCATTATAGAAAGGAGCAAATTTAAGCTTTGAACTGCAGATGTCATATCTCCATTAGAAACAGCCTGAGCTACTTCAGATTTCCCAGATTTAATGCGCTCAGAGTTTATGCTGATTAACTGCTCTTTCAACAAGAGTGCCGGACCGAATTCAGGTTCTAATTCAATAGATCTGCTAACACATTCTGCCGCTCTCGGGAAATTTCCGGCAACAAGCCATACGCATCCAAGACGATAGTAGTCCACGGCGGCTGTGTCAGGAGACGACAGACCATTCTCCACTCTGTCGATCCATTCCTTTGTCTCGTCTAAATGACCTGATATGGCGTAGGCGGCAACGGCAAAACCAGATGAAGCTCCCGGCGCCGGGCGCAATGTCCCTAGTATTTTTTTTGCTTCATTAATGCGTCCCAGATGCAGTTCAATCATTCCTGTAAAATATGTCGAAAAACCACTATCTGATGAAGCTGTTTTCGGATCCTTTGTATAGATTTTCATAGCCTTGAGCGCATCTTCCATTTTCCCAGCTCTGAACAAAGCCGTCGCCCATTCGCGCTGTGAAGGCAAGTCATTGGGAGAAGAGTTAATCCATGTCTGAAGATGGGGGATTGCCTCTTTATAAAATCCTGCGGCTATCAATATTTCACCGTAGCCATGCTCTGTCTTTGGGCTTGTGTTTTGCCCTAATAGTCTATCCCATGTCTTGCGGGCCGCTATCAAAGCATTGCGTGTTTCGCTTTCCAAACCAAGATCCCGACAGCATTCAGCAATTTCAACCCATGTTATTGGCTGTTTTGTTTCAGGAGCTAACACCATGTAACGAGCGTTTAATGATATAGCGCTAGCCAGATCATCGTCCCTTTGCAAAATAGCTGCCTGCATAAAAATCAGGTCTGTACGAGATGGATCAGTAGAGTAGGCCTGACGAAATGCATCCAGCGCCGCGTCATCTTCCCACAAAGCCATACGAACTTGTCCTAAATTTGAATAAAGAGTGGATAACTCACGCGCCTTCATCACCTGGGAGGATTCATTTTCAGGCAGCATCTGCCCCGACAAAATAGACATTCCTTCAGGCACCATGGCCACATTGAGCATTGTCTGTCCGGCTTGTGATAACAGCATAGTACTCTGGTTTGCTCCAGGCATCATAGGCATCATGGAAAGCATGCCTGAGAGCATCTGCTGTTCCTGCATTTGTTCCTGAGCTTCTTTTTGCTGTTTCTGCATTTTTTCATCAGCTTCTTTTTGTACTTTGTAGGCAAGTTGGCGAGCATCTTTGGCCTGTTGCTCAGTTTCTGCAAGCGAGGCTATTGGAAACATATTAATTGCCTGTTCAAAAGCTAGCGCGGCTTCAGTATATTTCTTCGCCTGAAAGAGAGTCATTCCAAGAGCATTGACTGCACGCCAGTTCATTGGATTCGAAGAAGCATTTGCCCGAGCTATCGCTATGGCTTCCATGGTTTTTGTCTCAGGAGTTGACACAGTTTCTATTGCCTGGGTTTTGGTGATGAGAAGAAAACCCATCAAGGAACTTAAAACTACTATTTTTATTGGATGCGCCATTTATATCTCCTTTATGTCAATTAATAAGAATTATTGAAAATTTTAAAATGCGTCTGTTTGACTTGTTGAGGGCTGTATTGCTTCAGGAAGAACAGATTGGGTGCCTTTAAGCATTAATGGTCTTGCACTCCAAAAGCTTGGATCTTTTTCAGCAACTGACTTTGCGAGCGCTGTTGCAATCTGTTGGGCTGTTAATAGTTCATAAGCAGCCATTTGGCTCTCTATACCAAATATTGTGCCAGATTCTTTCGGGAAATCTGATTCTCCAGGGATGGTAATCAATGCTAGTGGAGTAAATACAGTTACCCAAAAGTACATATTCCGGTCAAAACTCTTGTTGGCGGATGCTCCTTTTATGCCTTGCTGCCCATTCCAGACACCTGCCTTGACATCAAATTGTTCATCAGATTCTCCTGGCAAGGGAAAAACCATTCCGCATAGCATAAGAGAACAGAACATCCAGGTAAAAGTTTTTGTGTCATTGCTGTTGGTTTTTTGATTTACATCAATCCAAAGCGGAATAGAAGAAGATGAATCGCCAGAAAACAGCTCTGGATATCTGGCAATGCATTCTTTGCGAACAAGAGGCAGGAGCCGTTTGTCAAAATCTGCCATAGTTGGATTTTCTGGAAGGTTATTATCATATTTTAACCCTTCAATGTAGAACTTCCCAGCAGAATATTTGAGCTCAAGGTTAGTCTCAGGTTTGAGGTTTGTTGTCGTTCGCCCGGACATGCATCCGCTGAGCATTAGAATTCCTGCCAAACTAAGCAGTTTTATTGTTTTTATAAGTTGCATGATAAAAAAACATCTCTCTTATTTTGTTGATAAATAGAAACTTAAAATGCTTCGCTTTGATTCGTTGACGCCTGTATTGCTTCAGGAATAGACTGTGCACCTTTCAACATTAAAGGTCTGGCGCTCCAGAAACTTAAATCTTTGTCAGAAACTGATTTTGCGAGCGCAGTCGAAATCTGTTGTGCGGTTATTACTTCATAAGCATCTGTATGTCCTTTGATATTGAACTCAGTGTATGACCATTTAGGAAAATCTGATTCTCCAGGTATCGTTATCAAGGCTGATGGTGTAAGTGCGCTCGACCATATTGAAGAAGTTCTCTGGAAATCCTTTTTGATGGATGCGCCTTTTATTCCTTCTTGTCCGTTCCATACGCCCGCCTTTATTGCAAACTGCTCCTCTGACCCCCCCGGGAGAGGAAACACAAGCCCGCATAGTAATCCAGTGCATAGTAACCAGGTAAGAGATTTGGCATTATAGATTGTAGTTATTTGATTTACATCAACCCATAGCGGAATAGAAGAGGAAGCATCCTCCGAGAACAGTTCAGGGTATCTGGCAATACATTCTTTACGCAGAAGAACCAAGAGTCTCTTATCAACATCCAGCATAGGCTGATTTTTTTGCTCTATTGGAATATTGTTGGCATAAGTTAATCCTTCTATATAAAACTTCCCTGCTGAAGATTTGAGTTCAGTGTTTGCCTCTGGCTTGAAGTCTGTCGTAGTTCTCTCCGACATACATCCGCTAAGTATTAGGATTCCAGCCAAACTAAACAGTTTTATTGTTTTGATAAGTCGCATACTAAAAGGATCTCTAAATCGTGTATATTGGTGGTGTAGCTAAGGCCACTATCAAAACGCGTCTGACTGGCTTGCTGGAGGCTGTATAGTATCAGAAAGTGATGGCACAGCTACAGGGGGGGGCTGGTTTCCTGGCGCAGATGCGTTAGTTTCCGGCTGTACTTTTGGCTTTAGATTTGCTACAGGCGTCATTACGCAGGAACTAATTGTTAGAATTCCTACTAAAAATAGTAACTTTGCTGTTTTCATAGCTTTCATAGAGTCCTTATTAGTAAAGATTGTATTGTTATTCTTGCGGTTTTTTAACTTTAGAGGA
This sequence comes from Lentisphaerota bacterium, assembly GCA_037127655.1. GTDB lineage: Bacteria > Verrucomicrobiota > Lentisphaeria > Victivallales > GWF2-38-69 > GWF2-38-69. Next base: position 4,569 of record JBAXXY010000076.1, on the reverse strand, counting down.
TAAAACAATATTTACAAAAAAATATTCGTGGTTCTTCTCAGAAATAAATTATAAAAAAAAACTCACAATTTCATTTTAATTATCAGTATAAAAGAAAAAGGGGGAGACACGAATGCCTCCCCCAAGTGTTTTTAATCAAAAACTATTACGCTTTGTGCGTCACGCGTCTTCCAATGTCCTTTAGCTTCAAACCGTTCTTCAGATTCATTTCTATTTCTTCCAAAGGTACACCCTTTGTTTCTGGAGTGAAGAATTTTATCAGGAATAATCCTAATATGCAACAGAAACCGAAGAGCCAGAATGTTCCATCAATTCCAAGGCTAACAAACCATATAGGAGTGAAAGTTCCAATAACAGTATTCATTACCCAGTTTGCTGTAGTAGAAACTGTTATGCCAAGGTCTCTGCCTTCGAGAGGTTGAATTTCTGAGCAGAGAATCCACACGACTGGCCCTAGAGATACTGCAAACCCAAATATGAAGAGTATGCAGAATATCAGGAGAGTAATCTTATTGCCCGCCGTTAGTACATGCCCAAGTTCCTTCAGGTGGAATATGTAGCCTGCAATAGCGCAAGATACGATTAGGATAGCCAAACCGCCGTACATAAGAGGTTTTCTGCCGAGTCTGTCAACATATTTAATAGCTATCAAGGTAGTTAGCATGTTTACCAAACCGACAATTACTGTCGCAACTGCAGGGCTTGAAAACCCGGCTTCCTTAAATATGTCGCCTGAGTAATACATAAATGCGTTCATACCAGTAAACTGCTGGAGAGTCTGAAGCATAAAACCAAGGAATACTACTTTCAGGAAGAACGGCTTCTTGAGAAGTTCCATTACTCCACCAGTAGATCCGTCTATGGATGTCTTGATTTCATTATACTCAAAGTCAACCTCTTCCTTGGTATTTCTGACTTTGGTAAGAACTTTTTTAGATTCTTCATCTTTACCCACTAGCACAAACCATCTTGGGCTTTCAGGAAGAGTAAAAGCTCCGATGAGCATTATTGCAGAGGGAATTACCAATACAAGCATCATAAGTTTCCATGATTCGGTAAATTCAAGAGCCGCATTGGAGAGGAACATAAGAAAAATACCGATTGTAATCATCAGCTGGTACATGGCAATCAATCCGCCTCTCATCTTATACGGAGCTATTTCAGCAAGGTAAAGAGGAGCTACGAAAGATGCAATACCAATAGCCAAACCAAGGACAAATCTTACGCCAAGAAAGAAATGATAATTAGGGGAAAGTACGCATATGACTGTAAAGACAGTAAACATAGCAGCAGATAAAACAAGGCATTTCTTTCTGCCAAACTTTCTTGAAAGGAAACCGCTAAATATAGCTCCTACAGCACAACCAAAAAGCAGAAATCCTGCGACATAACCTTCATGCGCTGGAAGAACATTAAAGTCCTTTACTATAAACTGCAGAGATCCATTGACATAAGCAATGTCAAGACCAAATAAAAGTCCTGCCAGAGCGGCAATTATAGATGTTTTTATTACGACTGAATTCCCTCTTTTTGCGGGATCACTACAACTACAGCAACAACCCATTTTCATTCTCCTAATTATTTTTATTCTTTAAGGACACTTAAAATTCTAAAACAATGATCTTTCTAAGTCAATACTTGTATCAATAAAAAAAGCGCCGATAACGGCGCTTTTAATGTGTAGCTAAAACTTGAGAAAAAAATTATTTAGTTTCTCCAAGTTTTCTTAGTGGCACACCAGCCTTAAGATTTGCCTCTAGTTCTTCCAAAGTAATTCCTCTTGTTTCAGGAACAAAGAACTTAACAAATATTATAGCAAGTACACAGAAAGCGGCGAAGAGATAGAATATTGAAGCATTACCAAACGCATGCATGAATGTGAGAGCATTAGCCATCACAAGACCCGCAAATGTCCAGTTAACAATAGTAGTAATAGTCATACCTACTTCACGAACTTCTAGCGGGAATATTTCTGAGCATACTAACCATGCTACAGGGCCCCATGATACTGCAAACCCGAAGATGTAGATAATTACTGCAATGAGAAGAACAGCCTTAGCTCCAGGACTAACCAATGCCGGATCTGTTACCTGTCCGATTGAATGGAAAGCCAAACCTGCGGCAACCATAGTAACAAGCATGCAAACAGCGCCTACATATAAAAGCTTCTTTCTGCCCCATTTTTCTACAAGTTTAATAGCTGGGAAAGTAAAGATCATATTCACGATTGGAACTGTCATCATAGCTACGAATCCTGTCATTCCGGCATAACCGAAAATAGTAGGAGCATAGTAAATCATTACATTGATACCCACTAACTGCTGGAACATCTGAAGAAGGATACCAACGATAATTATCTTGATGAAATAGCCTTTGAATATAATGCTCATTCCGGCGCCTTTATTGCCAGAAAGCGTAGCTTCAATTTCCTTGATTTCGAAATCAACTTCAGCTTTTGTATTTAATGTCTTTGTGAGAGCTTTAATAGCCTCTTCTTTTCTTCCCTTGAGCATAAGCCATCTTGGGCTTTCTGGAAGAATAAATGTTCCGATGAACATGAGAATAGAAAATACTGCTACTACCAGGAACATCACAGGCAAAGCTATCATCGGATCAGTTACAAGCTTTCCGATAAACACATTGCTAAGAGAGATAAGGAATATACCAATTGTAATTAAGAGCTGAAAGAGAGTTCCCATTGAACCGCGGATTGAAGCAGGAGCTGTTTCTGACAAATAGAGCGGAACTATGAATGAAGCTACGCCAACTGCAAAACCTAAGCCAAAACGGCAGGCGCTTAAAATTATAATAGGAGGAAGAAAAGCAGAAACAATTGAACCTGCACTGAATAGAAATCCAGCAAATATCAAGCTTTTCTTACGGCCAAGCCATCTTGCAAATATTCCTGACAATAGAGCGCCAAGAACGCCGCCTGTAGCCAAAATAGCTGCGTAGTTTTCACCGCCCTTGATTCCAAGGTGGTAAACTTGCTCAATTGTTCCTAGTGAGTTAGCGATAAATCCTTGGTCTAAACCGAACAAAAGTCCGCCCATTGCAGCCACGAAACAGATGAAATAAACAACTGTTTTGTAACCACCTGCAGGTGCTCCCACAGGTGCGCCTGGTTTACTTTTTGCCATTATCATGTTAGCCATGTAAAGATCTCCTTTTTTTAGTTTATATTGTCGAATATAGGCTTAATTATAAATTAGTGCTTACAACCCTTTACAGCATAATATGCTATATATATATAGCAAAGAACAGGAATAATAAAGCAATGATGTATCCCGATTTTATCAGCAAGAAAACCTTGAACTACAGGAATTATAGCTCCGCCGACTATTGCAGCGCAGAGAATTCCAGAACCCTGGTTTGTGTGTCTTCCTAAATCTTCGATTGCAAGACAGAATATTGTCGGAAACATAACAGAGTTAAATAATCCCACAAGAAGTATCGCATACATCGCAATATGTCCAAATGACATCATAGAAACTATTACCAGCACTATTGCCGCGATAGCATTGAAAGCCAGCACCTTTGAAGGCATAATTTTCTTCTGGACTGCGGATCCTATAAATCTACCGATCATTGCGCCGCCCCAGTACAAAGCAACCATTCCGCCAGCCTTGGCTACAGAATATCCTGCGATAAAATCCTGGCTTAAATAACTTACAAGAAAACTACCAATCGCAACCTCACCGCCTACATATACAAATATGCCAACTGCTCCTAAAGTAAGGTGTTTGTAAGCCCATGCGCTTTTCTTTTCGCCATCAACAGCCACATGGTCATGATGAGTTTCCAGACCTTGAAGTTTCGGAAGCTTTATAATAAGAAAGAAAACAGCCAGCGCCAGAAGGATTATGCCAAGAATGATATATGGAATCTGAACTGAACTAGCTATTGTGTGGTTATAAGCGGCTATATCCTGAGCTGTTTTTAAGCTGGCATTGAGTTTATCTGAAGCTTTGATAGCTACTGACAATATCACTACTGCTCCAAGGAAAGGGGCGATAGTTGTACCCAATGAGTTAAAAGCCTGAGCCAAAGTCAGTCTGCTAGAGGCTGTTTCTGCTTTACCAAGCACTGCTACATAAGGATTGGCGGCAACTTGAAGGATCGTAATACCTGCGGCAAGAACGAAAAACGCAGTCAGGAACATTCCGTAAATCTGCATTTTTGCTGATGGAATAAACATAAAGCAGGCAATAGCCATAATAGTCAAACCTATTACTATACCATTCTTATACCCTACTTTCTTTACCATTAATCCTGCAGGAATAGAAACGATGAAATACGCCATGAAGAAGGCGAACTGTATAAGCATTGCCTGAGCGTAACTTAAAGTAAACAAGCTCTTTAGATGAGGAATGATAATGTCATTAAGACATGTCAGAAAACCCCACATAAAGAATAGAGTTATTAATACAGACAGAGCAAATTGATAATTTTTCTGCTCTCCTCCTGTTGCCGCCATTGTAGCTGACGAACTTGATGGACCGCTAGCCATAGTTTTCCCTTGAGTTTATTTTATTTAGAAACAAAAAAAGACGCCCTTAACCTATAAGT
>JBAXXY010000075.1:0-13129 GCA_037127655.1 Lentisphaerota bacterium | reverse complement strand
GTATATACATACTCCTGGAGTGCCCTGTACGCCAGAATATTGATATAAGCTCTTGCTCCATAAACTTTACCTGCATCCCACCAGTCAGGATATAAAGCAAAAAGTAGCCCGTCCTTGTCCATGCTCGTAAGCATATTATCCATGCTAACGGTCATTATAGGAAAGAGTTTTTTAACTGTTTCAATATCATTGGTATGTTTTAGATATGAGCCTGCAGAAATGATGAACCATAAGTTATTCCAGTGTGACGGGCTGCAGTATTCGGTAACATACTTTCCATCTTTCCAATAGTAGGCATGTTCGAGAACATTATCTTTCTTGTCGTAATACTTCAGCAGAAAATCATAGCCATGTTTCACAAAAGCCGGATCAAAGAGAACTACTCCAAGTCCTGTGACAAGAAGATCATGAGTAAAGAAAAAATTATATTCTGCAGGGCAGGGCATTGAAATAAAATCGCCGTCTATGTAATGAGAGAGACTTGCTATCTCAGCCTTGGACCACGCGGCTGTTTCCATCAGGATCGGATCCTTCACATTAAAATTGCCAATGTTTACAAACGAGAGAATCCTTTTTTCTGTTGCTTTGACATTTTCTTTCCAATCCTTTTGAGCGCTTGCCACCATCTGTTCAGTTTCGGAGGACTTACACATTCCGATAAGCCAGGTAATTTTTATATTGCCATTTGGCTCAACATCTTGGTTATAGCTGAAAACAGCTTTGGGATCTGTTATTTCTTTTCCTGTAATTGTTCCTGCTGATTTAGGCTTCAGACCTGCATTAACTACAAACAATGCTGCTTCTCCAGCATCCTTATAGTTTCCAAAATCTGTAACGCAGACAGTTCCGTCATTTGTATAGGATACACCTGCCTTATCCAATAAAGTGTATGTATGGCAGGTATGGATAGAGGTTCTCAGCGAGGCATCTAAAGAATAGTTCTGTTTTTCCTTTGAAGTATTTACTATTTCCAAACTCATAACAGCTACAGGAATATTCTCGCAGAAAGTGTAATCAAAGCTAACTTTATATCCTTCAAAGTTTTTAGAGAAATCAGCTTCGTAAGGAACATATTCATAGGTGTAAGGTTCTCTTCCGAGTTGTGTTTCCTTGCCATTGACTGATAGCTTGATGTCAAAAGGCATTGATTCGTAGCGTTTCCAGTAGTCGCTACTGAATTCTACGCTGTTTGCAACCGGATAATAAAAGCTGATTCTTGACGGAGTGGGCCAGCTTTTATGGAATTCTATTCCTGCATATTTGCCGCCAACTTCCACCTGACCATAATGTTTGTCAAATTTCTGCATTAAATCTTGGGTCGTAATTTCTTCTGCAGACAATTGGCTTGAGAATAGGATAGCAGCAATCAGACTAATACAGCAATAAAACCCTCTAATGACCTTGTTAACATGGCACATAGTTTGCTCAACTTTTTTTATTTTAAAGACAAATTCATTCCTTCGAAAAGACGCTTCCGGAAGATAAAAAATCCTATGAGCATTGGGAGGGTTAAGATTGTGGAGCCTGCCATTAATGGTCCCATGTAGTTTCCATATTGTTTGAAGAATGTGGCCAGCAATACAGCCAGAGTCATCTTGTCATAGTCAGAAGTAACTATCATCGCCCACATAAAGTCATTCCATACGCCCACAAAGACATTTAATGCTACGATTGTTATAATGGCCTTATTAAGCGGCATCATGAGTTTGAATACAATCCACAAATCAGTCGCTCCGTCTATCTTGGCAGCTTCGATGTAATCATTGGGCGTGCTTCTGAAACTTTGCGAAATCATAAAGATCCCGCCGATGCTCAGCACATAAGGCAAAAAGAGGGCGGAATATGTATTGAGAAGATGTAAAGACCTCATGAGTATGAATTGCGGAACCATAAACATGAAAGTTGGGAAGACCATCTGGAAGATGACTAATTTATTCAGAAAAGATCTTCCTTTGAATTCCATCTTACAGAAAGCGTAGGCGACAATTGATGAGAAGAGAACCACGAATATTGTTGCTACGGCTGTTACCAATATTGAGTTCCCAAGGGACCTCAGGAATGACATATGAACTCTCTCTGAACTTTCAATTATGAACTGGTAGTTCTCGAACGAGAATGGTCCCTGCCAGAAGTTTGTTGTCATTATGGTTGCTGTTGATTTTAACGAAGCTGAAAGCATCCAGATATATGGGTAGAGCCAGAAGAGGGCCAAAGCGAACATTATTATATGAACTATAATTGACCAGAAGCCTATTTTTTTCTTAATCATACCAGGTCAACTTCCTTTTCTATGAGTTTTCTTGTAATGATGATCACTAAATAACTTATTATCGCAATAGCCACTGCCATTGTGGCTGAGAAGGTAGGATCAAGTTTTCTAAAAGCTGAATTATACATTACAAGAAGAGGCGTCATTGTCGAATTCAAAGGGCCGCCGCCGGTAATAAGGAAGGCTTCTGTAAATACTCCGAAAGCCAGCGTGATTGCAAGCACCATTATCATCACCATTTGAGAGTTGAGAAGAGGGAGGGTGATCTTAAAGAAACATTTAACTCCATTTGCTCCGTCTATGTCTGCAGCTTCATAAATACTTTGAGGAATAGCATTCATCCCGGAATATAAAATTATGCCGTAATATCCCACGAACTTCCATGTGACAATCAAGGCAATTGACAGCATTGCGAAAGTCGGACTGTCAAACCATGGAATCACAAAACCAAAGTGTTCGTAAAGAAATGCATTCATCGGTCCATCCTGAGAAAATATCTTAGAGAAGATAATTGAATATGCTACGCCGGGAGCCGCTTGAGCTACAAAGAATGAAAGAGCCACAAAGGTTTTTCCGTACTTTAGTTTTTTTAGCCCCAATGCGAAGAGAACAGAAGAAATGAACACCAATGGAATATACATAACCATGAATCTGAAGACATTGAGTATAGATTGCCAGAAGAGTCCATCAGTAAGCACTCTGACGATATTATGAAAACCGTTCCATTTAGGTTCGCCTATGAAGTTCCATTTGGAGAACATCAAGATCAGCATCCAGACAACTGGGTAAACAAAGAAAAGTAAACTGAAGATGATATAAACCGAGCTAAAACCCCAGCCTTTGAGAGTTTTCTTTGCCGTCATACTTGTGTTAGTATATTTTTTCATTTTATAACTCATTGCCTTCTAGCATATCATTTATTTTTTTGGTGGCTATTTTTAAACACGAGTCAACGGTACCTGTTTTATACATAAGAGGTTCCATTATATAGTTAGTCATAGCCTGCTGAACATCTATTGTATTTGTTATGAGGGCAGGTGGCAGAGCCGTTCCGACATATTCTGCATAGGCTTTTGAATAAGGGTGATTTTTGTAATACTCTTGGAATATCGGATTAGTCATCAGATCTCCTCTAGCTGGAGGCATCTCGGTTTTTTCGAGCCATAGCATTGAATATTTTTCCTGAGAGAAAAGCCATCTGAGGAACTTCCACGCTTCTTCAGGGTGTTGGCATGTCTTAAAAATAACCAAACCCTTTGTATCTGCCAAAGTGTATTTTAAGCCTTTGTGAGAGTCAGGAACCAGGACTGGAGAGATAATAACGCTTTTTAAAACTTCCGGATATGTGTTCTGAGCATATGGTATATCCCATGGTCCATGAATTTCACCTAATAGTGTTCCCTGCCAGAAAGCTTCACTTATGCTAACATCTATCAATGACCAGTTATTACTGAAAGCTTCGTTATAGAAATTCAATATCTCTTTGCTGTATTGGTTGTCTATTGAGGCTTTGTTATCAACTATGTAGGGTTGGCCATCGCTTGCGGCGTAATAGTACGCGATGAAGTCAGACCATCTATCCCACCAGTTTCTTCCGACGAAAAGCTTAATGGCGTACTGCCTGTGAGGGATCGTCACTTTTTTGGCCAATTTAATTAGTTCTGAGTAAGTTTCAGGGGGTTTATCCCATCCGTTCTCTTTGAGTTTATCTCCTCTCCACCAGTACATAATAGGATTTGAATACATCGGCATGACATAGTTTTCTCCGTTCTTTTCCCACCCCTTCATGATGGTTCCCATTTGGCGGGACTTAACAAGTTCATCAAAACCCTCGAACTCTTTCAGGTTCTGGACTGATTTGAGTTCGGCAAGCTGAGCCACAAAGCCTGCAAAAATATTGTCGCAGATGTCAGGATTGGTATTAGAAACAATCGAGTTGAGGATAGATTCTTCTGAACTGCCGGAAGTTTGAATAGTGTTGTAAACGACTTTCATTCCTAGCCCACTTTTATTCCAATCGTCAACAACTATGCTCCAGAACTGAGCCTGTACATCCTGCGGGGCAATCCAGAGTGTAAGGACATTGGGATCTCTTCCTTGTTCTTTGTTGTTGATTATAGAAATCACATACCAGGCAAACAATGCAACGACAATAACGGCGCTTATCCATTTGGTAACTTTATTATTCATAAGTTCACTTTCGGCTATTTAGATACTAAATTTGTTTTACTGCATTGAGTATCTCTTGAATTGTTCTTAATAGCTATGACAATAAACCAGTGTAGCCGTAATTAATTCAAAAATAATTTTTTTTAACAAATCTAGGTAATATGCTAAACTGGTGGAAAGAATCTGTATTTTACGAAATCTATATGCCGAGTTTCAAGGATTCCAATGGCGACGGCATTGGCGATTTTGGCGGGATAGTAGAAAAGCTGGATTATCTGAAGCAATTGGGAGTAAACGCAATATGGCTTACTCCGTTCTATAAATCCCCCAAAGTTGATAATGGCTATGATATCAGCGACTATTGTTCCGTTGATGCTGACTATGGAACGATGCAAGACTTTGAGCAATTTATCGTCGAGGCTCACAAAAGAGATATTAAAGTAATTGCTGATATGGTTTTGAATCACACATCTACAGAGCACGAATGGTTCAAGGAGTCCCAAAAGTCAAAAGATAATCCTTATCGCGATTACTATATATGGAGAGATGAACCCAATAACTACGAATCCTTCTTCAGCGGCTCGGCATGGGAATATGACGATAAGACCAAACAATATTACTATCATAAGTTTGCGAAAGAGCAGGCAGATCTAAACTGGACTAATCCCAAAGTAATGGAAGAAACTAAAAAGATATTAAAGTTCTGGTTAGATAAGGGAGTGGATGGGTTCAGGTTCGATGTTATCAACTTTCTTACTTGCGAAGGGATAACTTCAGATAACCCTTCAGAGGATGGTAAACAGCTTCACAAGTATGACATTAATCAGAACGGAATACTGAAAACTATCACAGAGATATGTAGCTTCGTTAAATCATTTGGCGACAAATTTCTTGTCGGCGAAATAGGCAGCGACAAACTGGACATTCTAACTCAATATCAGAACCAGAATATTTTAGATGTGGTTTTCAACTTTAACCTTGGCAGCAAACCAAGGTTTGATTCAGAAGAAATTTTTAATGAGCTTGTTCAGATGAATAAGTCAATGACAGGACTTCCGACGCTTTTCTTCAGCAGTCACGATATGAGCAGGCATATGAGCAGGTTCGGAGAAACCAAAAGAGATGTCGGAAGAGCCAAAGCCATTGCATCGCTGATGATGACTGCTGTTGGAGTGCCTTTTCTTTTTGAAGGAGATGAACTCGGGATGACCGATCTGATTTCTGCTTCGATAGACGAGATGAACGATATCCAGGGAGTAACAAACTACAAAACTGCTCTTGCCAAAGGAAAAACTCCAGATGAGGCGTTAGTCATAGCCAATGATTCTTCAAGAGACAAATCCCGTTCGCCGATACAATGGGATAATTCTGGAAATGCTGGATTCACAACCGGTAAACCGTGGCTAAAAGTCAATGAAAATTACAGAGAAGTTAATATCCAAGCAGAACTTCTTAAATCTGATTCGCTATTAAATACCTATATCAAGCTTATTAAATTGCGGAAAACGGAAGAAGTTCTTTCCTATGGAAGATATACAAACCTAAGTTTTAAGGCTGGATTGCTTCAGTTTACAAGAAGTTATCAGGGAAGCGAGATAATAGTCTATATCAATTTTGACAAGGATGCGGAAATCGAACTTCCTTCAAAGCCTTACCGTGTACTTTATGGAGAAGAGAAGAAAACACTGCTGAAAAATGAATCATTGATTATAAAATGTTTGAGATAGTAAAGGGAAAGCTTTAAAAAAAATCCGTTCACGATAAGTTTCATCGTGAACGGAATTAAAACTACACCTAATTTTTAGTATTGACCTGGTTCAAGTCCGACCTTTTCATTAGTAACAGCTGTATCAATTATAACTTTTACAGGGTCTCCTGGTAAAAACATGTATCTGGTCTTTTCAAAATAAACGACAGATCCATCATTAAGACCTTTACATTCCTCAGCAGGCAAAAGCGTGTCATTGACCGCCAGTCCACCTGCATCTTGTAATTTAACATATTTCACACTTGTCTCAATATGGCTGACTTCATTAGCCATAGTGATATATACTTTCTTTAGTTTGAAAACTGGATTTATGGCATAAGTGGCGTTTTGCCCAACAACCTGCATAACATAATTACCCTTGTCATCTTTCATAATGCTGTTTTCATAAACCGACAGGGCGCCTTTCAAATCTTCATCAGAAAATGGGATTACCGGACATATATTTCTGACGACCGGAACCTCCTGTCCATTTTCCAACTTTTTAGTTTTTATGAAATCCCTATGGTTTGAAACGATAAATGTCAGGGTGTTTGCATTTGCGTCACTAGAAACCATTGATCCACCGCGATATGGCCCGATAGCCTCTTTATGGCCTAATGGGAATATAGCAATTGGAGTTTGTACGCCATATGTGAAAGCTTCTTCTCTGGATATTTGAACTTCTACTCCAATAGGAGCAAGCTGTGAAACTTTCATGACTTCTCTATCAGATAGATTTGTATAACCACCTGGGAACAGAACTTCATCAACAACACCGTCAAACTGGGCGTTAAATGTACAGGTTGACAACATTCCTTGTTTAAGAATAAAGTCCGCTTTAGCTACGAGGTAGTCATTTTTTGCTTCAAGCAATGCCTGTTCGCTTATTGATGATCCAGCAGCTCCTGCTTTGTCAACTACAACCTGATATCTTTTATAAAGTGATTCTTTAGAGTTCAAGCTTGCCGTAGCTTGATCAAGAAGGGCTTCGCAAGCCTTTGTGTCAAGTTTGATCAGGACATCTCCCTGGGTTACAACATTTCCTTTTAAATCAAAAATAGGTCCCTTAAACTTTGTACCAGGAGGCGCCACATAAATGACTTTTCCTTTATACCATTGAAAGTCAAGTCCCATTCTTACAGTAGTACTGGAAAGAGATACAACTTTTCCTTTAAACTCTTTGGGGGTTTTAAATTTGGATACATCAATATCCGCGCAAACAGTTCCCAGCATTGCACAGAAACCAACTGCAGCAACAGCGCTTAAAATAGTTTTTTTTGTAGGCAGCATTCTCTCTCCTTTTTTTGTTTATGGTTGATTAGTTGAAATTTCCAAATTTAATGGTTGTTTCCAATTGTTTCAGCTTAAGAAAATATTAGAGAGACCAAAGTCATTCAGAAGTTTGCTAATGATAATGAATTCTAGCAAGTACTAACAAATAAATAAATACCAGACAAATAAATACTGAATAAATAGGGATCAATGCTGTTGAATTAAGAAACGATAGGGCGCCGTTCTCCGAAAGCGCCGAGTATTTCGGTCGTAGTTTTCTTTATTTCTACAAGGAAATGCTCTGTTTCCATGGAGGAATATTATATTCCAGTACAGAAATGCTCTGTTTCCATACCGCAATGCTCTATTTCTGTACGGAAAAACTCAATTTCCGTACTGAAACGCTTATTTTCAATGCTGCAGCACTCCATATTCATGCAAGAAGTAGTGTTTCCGTATGGAAATACTCCATTTCCATACCGAAAAATAGCGCTTTAGTTTTCTTTTACGCACACCGAGCGCCAATCTGCCATGTATTTGCCGGAGGTTAGAAGTTCGCTTTGACCAATTACGGCTTCAAAGGACTGAAATCCTCCATTCTTATACCGAACTTAATTGAAACCTTACCGAAATTGATTATACTCGGGCTTTTATGGGCGGACATCCAAGGGGAACAAAGTATTAATAAAACCCGTTTTACGGGCAAAAAGGAGATTTTATGCGTACTCAACGAGCAGTAACAAGTTTCACTAAATTCAAAGACAATGATCTTTTTGAACTGTCCCAAAGCATCGTCAATAAGATGACTAAAAACATCGACTTTCCAACGCCAATTCCTACTTTGATAGTAGTTCAGGCCGCAGTCAAGGCTTATTCTGACGCTCTGCTCAAATGCCAGGACGGAACGAAACAGGACACGGCAAACAAGAATGCCAAAAGAGAAATTCTTGAGAATAACCTTTCCCATCTTGGCGCTTACATCAATTCTATAGCAGAAGGCAATCTGACAATGATTGACGGTTCAGGTTTTCCTGTTACAAAAATTCCAGAACCTGTCGGTATCCCGCCTGCTCCTGAATATTTAAAACTAACTCCTGGAGATACTCCTGGCGTTATGTACGCTGACATCGGTATCGTGTCGCGCGCTTTAAGCTATATAGTGATTTTCTCGCAGGATCCGATACCTGAAAAGATTGATGATTGGCATGCCAAGACATTTTCAAAGTCAACAGGGGTTATAACAGGGCTTGTAAGAGGAAAGAAATATACATTCATGGCGGCTGCCACAAGCGCCGAATCCAATAAAACAAGCTTTTATAATTTCACCAAACCAATAGAAATTTACATACAATAGTTTTCTAAATTTCCCCGCGGGAGCCCACCCTAAAAGCCGAGCCTCAAAACTCGGCTTTTCCATTTCCGCTCTTCTTTTATTTCTCCTTATCCGCTAGAATACGAAATTATTAATGCTCAATGAGCAGCGTTCATGCTAAAAGAGAGGATTCAGAACTATTAATCATTAAACACTAAAAAACAGGTGGGGAAATAATATGTCAATTACTAAAAGTCAGACAGAAAAAATAGGTTCAATCTTTAATGGAAATCGATTCATAATCCCAACTTACCAACGAAAGTACAGTTGGACAGACACAGAGAGAAAGGCTCTTTGGGAAGACATTGAGGAAAGCATAAAAGATGACATGAACCATTTTGTTGGGACCCTTTCATTTAAAGAAAACAAGTCGGTTGGACTCTCATCAGGTACCGTTTATGAAATCATTGACGGCCAACAGCGCATTACAACGATATTTATACTTTTGAAAGTTCTTATTGATAAAATTCCAAATGAAGAAATAAGAAAAATTCAACTTAGTGATTTCATTGGAAGTATATACAATTTAAAGCTTCATCCGCTCGGTGCAGACGGAGATTTTTTAAGCAGACTGCTTTTTGATTTTGATAGTATCGAAGAGAATAACTTAAATAAGCGTAGCCAAAAATTTATGTATGAGGCTAAAAAATTATTTACTGCCTTTTCAAATGCTTTGACTCAGCAGGAGATTGAAAAGAGAATAATTTTTATCAGAGATAGAATTGATGTTTTAGTTTTTAATGTTGAAAGCCAAGCGCAAGCTGTAAAAATGTTTTCGATTATCAATGACAGAGGTTTGCCATTGAGAATCTTAGATAAGACAAAGAGTATTTTAATGCTTTATTCTACCATTCATTTAGACGAAAAACTCAATGAACTAATAAATGAAGGATTTGAAAAGATCTTTGACTCATATGATGATTTACTAGTGAATAGAGACAAACTTGGAATATTAGGAAGGTTAGAAGAGAACACAATTTTTACACATCATTACTATTCATCAAGAAAACTTTTTCCTTCAACATGGAATAACCGAGATGGTGCAGACACAATTTTTGACAATCTTAAAACAAGGTGCGAAGAACTAAAAGATAAATCAGAAGAATTGAGAAAATTCATGACAGACTATTTATCCGACTTCCAAAATTTTGCTGTTAGCTACTCAAATATGATTAAAGCAATTGAGGTTAAATCAGTTCTACAAAAACCATTTCGATACCTTGAATTTACAGCTACTCTTTATCCTTTAATCGTGCGGCTTTATATGCAGAATAAACTTGACGATTTACTTCAAATACTTGAAGCTATTGAAGTGAGAGTTTATAAACTTCGTGGAACAAATCCTATTGCAGATATGTATTCGCTTAGTTCGCTTATTTCGGAAAAAGAATTAACCGTTGATGGAATAAAATCTGTTCTAGTAAACTTCTGTGAAAAATTTATGAACAATCATCTTTTCGGAACATATCTTGAAGATTCGATGTATGGCAATGGAGCAGTAAAATACATTCTTTCAGAATTTAGTAAGGATAATCCAGATATTGCAACTTATAAAGACCTTCAAATAGAGCACATTTTCAGTAAAGATCCGAATTTTATTGTATCAAGTTATAATTTTAATCTCGAAGAATACGGTTATGAAAAAAATCGTCTTGGTAATTTAGGATTATTAGAGAAATCAATAAACACGGGAGTTGGCAATGTAGCTCCAATTAATAAAGTGTTGGCCTATCTTAATTCTGTAATAACAGACACAAGAGACTTAGCAGGTGAAATTCAAAAGGGTCAATTTACAAAACAAAATGTGGATGACAGACGAACAAGAATAATTGAGTTTTGCATTGACAGATTTAAACTTGATGGACTAAAAACCATGAACACACAACTGCTTGATTCTACTATTGATGAAGAAGATCAAGCAGAAACATCGTGATTTTTATTTTTTCTTGCAGGGATGAAAGCCAAAGCAAAGAACATTCTGGAAACTAACCAGACAGAAATAGAGAAGATGTTAAAAGCTTAAGCCAAAAAAAATAATATGCCTTCCTTGCTTTTAGATTGTATTTGATTCAGAATCATCCAGAATTAATTCAACGAGTAAACTTTAGAAATTAATTAAAAAATGGAAGCTACTCTCTGATATAATTTATTAGTATATTGGTCTGATAGATAAGGGTATATCTTTATGTATTCGAAATATGGAAGTATTAGTTTGATGTACATATCATAATTCATTTTGCCATTATCTTTCAAACATTTCTTCATTATGAGAATTGGAATAAATAGGAATCTTATTGCAATAGTATTAGGATTATCACTAATCATATAATACTCGTTTCTATCACATCTTTTTCCCAAAGCATTAGATCATCATATAAGAGTTTTATTCTCTTATCATCAAGATCATCACTGAATATGAAATCGTCAATAGAATATATTTTAGGATCAGGTTGATTATCAATTAGAGAGGTTATTGTCGGGATAACTTGAATGGCAATAATACTATCTATTCTTGCCTGAGATACCTTGCCAAACCATCTTACTGACTTTATTAGTCTTATAGTGTCATTTATGAATTCAGTTATTTGTTCTTCTTGAGTTTTCTCTTTCATTTATAATACTCTTTGTATTTAATTCGTATGGTCACTGTAATGACTAAAATAAATACATAAAGATAAATAATGAAATTACTATCAAAAGTGCTCATAATAAAAGAGAGAATGGTTAAATTCACATCTTCATAGCAGTAAATCTTTAATTCTAAAAATCCAATGATATAACTTGCTGTAAAACAAGACACTATAGGAGTCATTATGCAATGTAAGTTGTACTCATGGGGCGGAGCTCAGGAAGTAACTGGTTCCAAGCACTTTCTTGAGACTGAAAATGGCACAATTATGATTGACTGCGGAGCCTTTCAAGGTCGCCGCGACGAAGCTGACAAGAAAAACCGCGATTGGGCTTTCAAACCTGCCAATGTCAGCGCGGCAATACTTACTCATGCACATTATGATCATTGCGGACTGATGCCTAGATTTGTTGCCGAAGGATATGAAAACTTTGTTTATTCTACCCCAGCTACCCGTGACCTTGCCAAACTCGTTATGATGGATTCTGCCCGGATACAGAAGCACGACTATGATTTCATGATAAAGAGAAACAAGAAAAAAGGGTTATCCTTTGAACCTAAAGAACCCCTATACACAGAAGAACAAGTTCGTAATTGCATGGGGCATTTCTCCACTGTCGCCTACCATAAGAAATTTACTCCTGTTCAGAATGTGAGCGCAACTTTATACGATGCTGGGCATATACTTGGTTCGTCAATGGTTCACATGGAAGTAAAAAATGGATCAGAGACTATGAGAATAGCCTTTTCCGGTGACCTTGGCAGGAAAGGTCTGCCTATCATCCGCGATCCTGAAATTCTTCCGCCTGTTAATTATCTGGTTCTCGAAAGCACTTACGGGAATAGATTGCATGACCCGATGGATTCGACACTGGAAAAGCTTGCAAATATTATAAATAAAGTCGCTGAACGCAAGGGCAAAATTGTTATACCTGCGTTTGCTATTGAAAGAACTCAGGAACTTGTCTTTTTCATTCATCTATTACATGATCAGAAACGAATTCCCAAGATTCCAGTTTACATAGACAGTCCGATGTCTGCCGATGCGACGACTATTTTCAAAATGCATGATGAGTGCTATGACGACGAAACGATAAAGGCATTTATTGACCATCAGAAAAATCCATTTGGTTTCAGCGATCTTATATATGTTACAACCAAAGAGGAGAGCCAGGCTCTGAATGAGCAGGATGGGCCGATGATTGTGATCTCATCGTCAGGAATGTGTGAGCACGGCAGAATATTGCACCATCTGGCGCACACCGTACGAGATCCTAAAAATGCGATATTGCTGGTGGGTTATATGGCAGAGAATACACTTGGCAGAAAAATTCTGGAGAAAGTCAACCCGATTCGGATATTTGGTGAAGAGTATGGCGTAAGAGCTGAAATAGCTAAAATGAACTCCTTCAGCGGACATGCAGACTATCAGGAGATACTTGATTATGTAGGTTCGTTGGATACGACGGCATTGAAGAAAATATTCCTGGTACATGGTGAAAAAGACGCCCAGACCAATATGAAATCACTTCTTGATGGGAAAGGTTATTCAGTCGAAATAGTCGTCCCAGGAACAAATTACAATCTCTAGAATTCACTTTCTTTACATCGGAAAATGGCTGTTTAAGGAATTTTGTGTAAATGGTCTTTTGTCTTCTGTATTTTTTATGA
>JBAXXY010000074.1:0-13131 GCA_037127655.1 Lentisphaerota bacterium | reverse complement strand
GTGCTAGACGAGGAAGATCAGCTTCTAATTGTGTAAGGTATTTCCAATTTTCTTCACCGAGATTAGTTCGAATTTTAGAATTAGCAAGGGCTATCTGTTTAAGTAGTTGATCATAGTGGTTTTTGTGCTCCTGATCAATAAGAAAATCTACTTGGATATAGTTTAATTCTTTCTTAATGAAAAGTTTTAATGATTGGAATCTTGTTATTAAATCTGAATTGCTGAGTAACTCAGCAAAGGTTTTTTCAGCACAGGTAATTTTATTATCTTCTATTTCTGATTGTGCTTTTGCTTTTTCCGGCGATTCCTGATTTTTAATATTGTTGTAGAGCTCTTTGATTTTTGGGGTATTAAGAAGATCTGCTTTAATACTGTAAAAAATTTCTGCAAAAAATATTTCTAATTCTTGGAGTCTTTTTGCTGGATCTGAACTTGTAAGGATCTCAGAAATTAGTTGTTCAGCTGAAACAACATTGTCTTCTTCTATTTCTGTTTGTGCTTTCTTGCTAGCCTCATTTAGCTGTTTTAACAATACGCTATATTTTTTCTTGTAAATCGAATCGTTGATGTTTTGGCATTTAGCCTTATTAGATAAAATATTTAGAATTTCTAGGAATATTTTGTTACGGTTAGATGGAGTTAGTTTAGTATCTATATTAGTAAAATTTAGCTCACATTCTTCTAGTAATTGTTTCCTGGCTTCCTCTAGCTCTGTTTCAGAATTTCTAATAATTTCATAATAACGATCCTTATAGTTAATATCAGTTACATCTGATATTCTGACCTTGGAAATTTCAGATACTAAATACTCTAATTTTTTAATTCGTTCAATTGGAATATTTTTAAGAATATTTTTAAAGTCTTGATATTGAGTATAAATGTAGTTATTTACTTCTCTAGTATATTTTTCTCTGGATTCACGCTCTCTTTCTCTCCTAGACATCTCATTAATTTTCTCTTCTGTTTCGCGCGCTTTTTTTTCTGTCTCCTTAGCTATATCTACTGCTTTTTGACTATTTCTAGCAGCTTCCTTACTTTTGGCAGCAGCACGATAGCTAAGAAATATTTCTAGAGGACTCTTGATATCTTTTGGAGCCATAACACTATCACCTCGAATTATCCCATAACCATTGATTAATCATCCCACTCTAAATCTCATAAGTACGAGTATTATAGCAAATAGGAAGCTTTATAAACCAGTCTTTGATATTTTATGTTAAGAATTATTTTAAATACTTTATAATCTGGCAGTAGGTTTACATTTTGCTGGCTATAATTTCAATCATTAGGCAAATTTGCCTTAATTTAAAAAAGGACTGGCTATGAACTTTAAACCTATTGATGAAATGTCTCTGCGACAACTCTTTTCAACGGCATTTGCACAAGAGATACTAAAATTTTCCTACATTGGTCCAGTCTTAAATGAATCGGGTTCTATCGAAACAAGCCCAGATGCGATGGTACTTGACATGAGTGAGAGTCCATTTCGTCCTCTTCGTTGCGAATTCAAATTTAGCCCGAATGGCAAAGATGATTTCTCTCATAATGGTCGCTTCGATATTGCGATCGTATGGTCACTTCAGCCTGGATGCACTCGTGACCGATTGAAATCAGATTTACTTAAAGAGAACGAATGCTTTAAACTTATTGTGCTATCCGACTTCAAGGCATTCAGGGATTTGCCACCATATTCTATGGATGCTTTATCTCGCTTAGGAGATACTAACAAAATTAGAGAGAAAGCACTTAACGCCGAATACCCATCAGTATGTGCGCTATATCTAGCAGCAAAGATATACCCAGCAAAATTTCAAATGCCTAAAATGGTAGAATACCTTGCAAAACGATTCCCTGATGTAAAAAAAATGTTACCCCAAGGTCGTTCGAATATCGTATCATGTTTTATTCAGTCAAAGCCGCCACTGCTTACCAAGATGCACACATGTTTCTACCGCTGGTCTAGTGAATTTGATAGTGTAACAGCTGTTGCTGAGCTATCAGAACTTATTGTATCGAACTTTGGAGAAAAAATCCCACCTGATGAAGACCTAAATGAAATTCAATAATTTTTTATCGGCATGATATGATTTCGCCTTCATCGTTATATTGATATGGAGTATTTCAGATTGACAATGTATGTACATTACAGTATGATTTAGTGAAAGAATGAGTTAAATTTAACGAGGTTGGAATGAATCTTGTTTTTGTATGGGATAACGAGAAAGCCAAAAGTAATATACTGAAGCATAATGTTTCATTTAAAGAAGCCTCTTCTATTTTTCTTTCAGATGAAAATATGCTTACTATTTATGATTCGGAACATAGCTTAAATGAGGAAAGATGGATTACGATAGGTTTGTCTTCAGCTCTCAGAGTTCTTACAGTCGTACATACTCATAGACAAATTGACATTAAGAATGTTGAGATACGGATAATTTCATCAAGAAAATCAACAAAACGAGAAATCGGGCAATATAAGGAACAAATGATATGAAAAAAGAATATGATTTTTCAAAAGGGGAAAGGGGCAAGTTCTTCCTCCCAAACTCTTCGGTTGAATATAAAGAAGAAACTAAGAGCATTACAATAAGAATAAACAGCACCGACCTTGAGAAGATAAAACAAATTGCGTCTAAAGAGGGTTTGCCTTATCAGACATACATAAAAAGCCGTCTTCATAAAATTGCGGTAGGCTAAAACTTCTGCCCTATCATAAATATTTCCACAGAAACCACGGGCAAGATGCCAGTGATACGAAGATAAACGGAACTGACGAAGCAGTTTCCTCCATTAGATGGATTATAGACCAAGCTCTTGGGCTGTCTTTTTTGCATTTTGGCAAAATGCGCGAACCTTATCAATATCTTTTTCTGAACGGTTGTTCGCTTTTTTATTTGTGCGCGTTAAAGAATCAACACCGAAAGGTTTTACTACGCGAATGGCTTCAGAAACATTGTCAGGGCCAAGACCGCCAGCCAGAATGACTTTGCACTCTGATTGCTCAACAATGGCTTTACTCCAGTTCCAGTCGTGTGTGATGCCTGCGGCTCCAGTTCCGATAACGCCTGGTAAAACTGAGTCCAAAATTAAATAGTCCACAAATTTACTAAAGGCAACGGCCTTTTCAATAGCTTCCGGCCCTGTCATCGGGATAGCCTGCATGATTTGCATGTCAGGGTATTTTTCATTCAGCTCTTCCACAAGTTCCTGAGTAGCATCATCATGTACACCTGAAATATGCAATATGTCTGGATGCAGTGTCTCTATAATCCTGGTTCTCTCTTCCGGAGTGTTATCAATAGTAATCGCGACTTTTACAGCTTTGCCGTCGATAGCGTCGAAAACAGCTTTTGAACAAGCAAGAGCTTCATCAAAAGTTTTACCCGTGTTTTTACTAGTCGGGTTAACTCCAATGTAATCAGTGCCGGCCCTTACGGTTGCAAGCGCTTCTTCCGGCGCATTTAAAGAATAAATCTGTGTAATCATAAGAAAATCCTCTTTGAAAATTATAATTCCCAAAAACTGCTGGTGGAAACGGTGTGTTACGGATCGTAATTCGTAATTTGTAATTCTTAATTAGAACTTTAAGTCTCCAAAGGCGTCTGCCATGCTTGTTCCGAAAGAAGAACCATCAGACTTCTTGGTTGACGAAAATTCTTTCCAATCAAGTTCCTCCATATTCTCATTTTTACCTGCCAGCACAAGGGAGATTTTCCCATCTTCGCTGATATCTTTGACCATTACAGGTAATTTTGAGCCAACAGGATATTTCTTATCGAGCATTTTTAAGCTAAGTTCTGTTCCGCCGTGAGCTTTCTTGAGTTCGCTAATATGAAGAAGGCCTCTTTCGAGAGCAGAAAGCCTGATGAAAAGGCCGAAAGGTTTAATCCCATCTATTATGCCATTATACTCTTTACCCTTTCCGACTGGTTCATTGGAGACTTGTCCTTCCTGAGCATCGGAAACTGAGCTCTCTCCTGAGAAATCACGGGCCAAAGATATTCTTTTAGTTTCCTTGTCAACTCCTTCGACGACTACGCTTACAATCTCTCCTTCTGATACGACATCTTTAGGATGATTGATTCTTCTGCCGGGTTCGAGTTTTGAAATATGGATAAGCCCTTCAAGGCCTTTTTCGAGTTCTGCAAAAGCTCCGTAAGCAGCAAGTCTTGTAATTTTGGCTTTGAGGATAGTTCCAGCGGGATATTTTACTTCAAGATCATCCCATGATGTCTGCACTGATCTGTAGCTCAGCGTAATCTTGTTGTTTTCCCAGTCAAGGTTTTTTACTGCAAGGGTGAGTCTGTCGCCGACTGTAACAATCTCTGCCGGGTTTTGTATTCTGCCCCAGGCAAGTTCTGAAATCGGAATGAATCCTTCGCAACCATCTAAACTTACGAAAACTCCGAAATCCATTATCTTCTCTACTGTCCCGTCTATGGTATCTCCGTTTTTAAGAGTTTCTTTCAGTTTGCTGAGCCTATTCTTTCTGGATTCTTCAAGGAGTTTTCTTCTGGAGACGACTGTGTCAAATTTGGTCATCTGGGTAATAACAAATGAGTACGAATTCCCAATATATGATGCTGGCTCTTTCGGATACATGTCCACCTGAGAATATGGGCAGAATGCATCTTTACCGGCGACTTTAACAAGGTACCCGCCTTTCTTTTCTTCTATCACTTTGCCTTCGACAGGAATTTTGCTGTAATAAGCATCTTCCATGTGTTTGGCTACGAACTTGCCGGTCATCTTATTTGTAAGCATTATCTCGCCATTTTTCTCAGAAACAAAATAGGCTTCCACGATATCACCTACTTCGACACTGATATTGCCTTCAGCGTCAAGGACTTCTTCCCTGTTAATTATGCCTTCACTTTTGGCATTAATATCCACAAAGACACTTTTTGAATCTATAGCTATAATTCTTCCTGAGACTTTGCTCCCTATTTCAAAATCTACATTAGGGGAATCGAGAACTCCGGATTTTTTGTCTTTAAAATAATCGTCTAGCATCGGCATAGTTGTTACCTTGTTTTAGTTATTGTCATAATTTTGATTTAAATTCTACTTCTTTTCCAAAAATTCAAGAGCAAGGGCGCAGAACATTGTTACACCATTGGCAAGCACCAAATCATTGAAGTCAAATGTGTTTGTGTGCAGACCCGAACTATCCTCGCCTAAACCAATATTAATAAAAGCTCCGGGATAACTTTTAATGAAGAAAGAAAAGTCCTCTGAACCCATTACCGGTCTTTCTAAAGTTGTCCACGAATGCTTGCCAAAGTATTTAGTAGCAATTTTTTCAGAAAAATCAACAGCTGTTCGGTTATTGATTGTCGGGATATAAAGGAGTTTGTAATCAAACTCAAAAGTGGCGCCGTAGATTTTGCAGATACCACGGATGATTTTCTTCATGTATTTTTGTATTTTAAGACCGTAAGCAGGATTAAAATATCTTGCTGAACCTTCCATCTGGGCAGTTTCAGGAATGATATTGGATGCCGTCCCGCTGACAATTTTGCACACTGAGACAAGCACATTCTCAAGCGGGCTAAAACGGTCTGTCGCTATATTCTTCAATGCCTCAATGATTTTAGCTGAAATAATAATCGGGTCTATGCCAAGCTCTGGAGTGGAGCTATGCGCTCCTTTGCCAAAGATTTTTATGGTAAAAAGGTCGCAGGCTGAAGTTACAGAACCCGCTTTGGACATAAATTGCCCGGTTTTGTATCCAGGCCAACCGTGAAAACCAAATACGACATTGGGTTCGGGATTCTTCAACGCACCTGCATTAACCAGATCTCTCCCTCCGCATAACCCCTCTTCTGCCGGCTGAAAAACAAATCTTACAGATCCATTAAGTTCGTCCTTAAATTCACAAAGCACCATTGCCGCACCCAAAAGCATTGCAATATGTCCGTCGTGTCCGCAAGCGTGCATAATTCCATCATTTTGAGACTTGTATGAGCATTGTGTTGCTTCCTGTATCGGAAGGGCATCAATATCGGCTCTCAAAGTCACATTCTTACCGGCTTTATCCTTATTAAGAAAGGCAACTGTATCTGTCTCAAGAAATGGAGGAAGTGGTTCGAGCTCAGTATTTTTAAGTTGCTCTCTTATAAAGTCGGAGGTCTTAAATTCTTTATATGAGAGTTCAGGATGAGCATGAAGGTATTGTCTTATTTCTCTAATTTGCGGAAGATATTTTGCTACAATAGTTTCTAATGCTTCTTTAGTCGGAATGCTCATTATTTCTTACGGTTTTTTAAATGTGTTATGCTCTCAAAGTGTTTCGTCCTGGGGAACATATCTATAAGTCTTGTGGACTGAAGTTCGTATCCTGAAGCAAGTAGAATTTTAAGATCTCTGGAAAGGGTGTCAGCCGAACAAGATATGTATATAATATCATCTATCGGTAAATCACAAAGCATTTTGGTAAGTTGTTTATCCAAACCTGTCCTCGGAGGATCTAAAACCACGCAATTTTGTTTTTTTCCTAACTTTGAGAGAATCTCTTTAGCGCATAAAAAAACATCGCCTGCAAGAAAACTACTAATATTTTTAACCCCATGCTGTTGAGCATTTAATTTTGCAACCCTGATAGCTTCACAATCCATGTCTGCGCCATAGGAAGGTATTCCGGATTTGGATGCAATAATTCCAAAAACTCCGACACCACAATAAAGGTCAATAACCATGTCTGGTGAGATTTTCTTTAGTAAAGCTTCATATTCTTTAAGCATAATTTCATGCGCATAGATATTTACCTGAAAGAAAGAAGTTACAGGAACCAGAAAGTCTCCAAATAGTGTCTGCTCTGTTAGAAGTTCCGTCTCATCCTTTGCCTTTTGGGCAGCAATTATTTTCACACCGTCCTTCTTAGTGTATCTAAAGAGTACTTCATCATCTATGATGCCGCTATTTTTAAGCCCAGATATAGCATCATTTATCTCATTACACGCAAGGTAACATTTCGGAACTTCAATAACTGTGAAATTATCATTTGTCACAAACCCAAATGAGTTATTTACCTTATTCCTGCAGTGAAGGGTTACCTTGTTCCTGTAAAAAAGATTTTCCTTGGCAAAAAGCGGGGGAAGTTTCAAAGAGGCATCTATTCCGGCAAACTTTTTTAATAGTTCTGAGAACTGTTTGTCCTTAAATTCTATTTCCTTTTCGTAGGACAAACTCTGGTAAACACATCCGTGACAATGCAAACCCTTGATAGAACAAGCGTAAGCTAAAGGGCAAAGGCTTTCAATCCTTTCTGGAATAGGAGCAAGTATCTCCACTGCCCTTGCTCTTAAAAAGTTCTTTTTCCTTTCGCTAATTTCAATAACGGCTTTTTCTCCTGCAAAAGCTCCTTCTACAAAACAAACAATTCCGTCAATACGACATATGCCCTCTCCTCCAAATGCTGAAGAGTAAACATCAACAGTTTTACATCTATCACTATCCATAAAATCCCTTATGTTTTCGGCAGTATCGACAAAAAGCCCTACCTAATGTTATTTACATTTATGATATGGAGGCCTCGCCGAGAATGCCGTTTATTAACTATAAATAGCCATATTTCACAAGCCTGTCAGCTATTTTGCAATTCGCACGGCAAGTCTGGCATTACTAAAGATTAATTCATTGTATCTGAAAAAGCCTATCAAACAATTCTTATTTGTTCGATAGATTGCATCTTTACTAACAAAGTCGCTTGTGTTATAAATAGATTTATAAATTCTAAAAATCATAAAAGGAGCGTTATGAAAACTCACTTTACTTGCTTAAATATCATTAAAGGAACTTTGCTGATAACTGCAGTAGCTCTCTCTGCTTGCTCTTCGCGTTCGACGGTTCCAGCGCCGCCAATAAATATCCCGCCTCAATACGCAAGTAAAATGGATAACAAGTTAGATTCAACAGGATTCCAGTTTGGCGCAATGGACTACAAAGCCATACCACAATACAATAAGGCCATCTTGAAGGTAAAAATGAGCGATCAGCTTGTTGAACCTGGTACTTTTGATGATTTCAAGACTGGATATATAGTTTATACTGACCAGGATGTAGTAGATACTATGTTGCCTTATGCGCAGGATTCATTTAGTTCTGCATTTGGTTCAAGTCGATACTTCAAACTTGTCTCCCAACCTGGACCTGGCACATTGAAAATAAATGTTTATATCACAGAGATAGTTATTAATGACGGCGTACTGGGAACTTTGGCCAATATTCCAGCGCCAACCTGGATACTCACAAAGCCGCTTGGCATGGGAATCCAGTATATTGGAGATAAAGGCGGCGGAGCTGTAGCCATTGAAATCGTTATTACGGACTCTGTAACTAATAAAGTAGTCGCTGTATTTGACAGCCGTGAGAAGGGGGTTTTTGCTCTGTTCAATACTGAAAGATTCTCTATGTACTCTTCTAATAGAAGGATTATAAATGCCTGGTCTGAAGACCTCGTATCTACTCTTGACCAGGTAAAATCAGGTTCAAGGTATCCTAGCGCAAATAAAATCGCCCCACTTACCGAATGGGTTTACTAGGAGATTTTTTAATGAATCGTAATCAGACAAAAAAGTATTTGGCGTTGGCACTCTTTCTATTATGTTTTTGTGCTTCGGCTAATTATTTCTACATGGACAAGACATACACAGATATCCTTGTAGCCAATAATATCTACGCAAACTGGACTATGAGCGAGCCTCAAAAAGCTCCGGCAGAACTTATAAAGTTTGCCGTTACATCAGGAAAAATTAAATCCGACGACACTCCCGGCAAAAGCAGAACAGAGGTTCTCTTTCCATCTCAAGTCATAGTATTTTCTCAGGATGGAAACTTTAGCTATATGTGGATGAAAGGCCCATCCCAAATTGGAAACATCACCGGAAAATGGAAAGTCGAAAACTCTACCTTGATTTTCACTCTAATTGATGATAAACACCTGTCTGCTTATGCAAAAAATAGCGAGTTGCGTTATGAAATTATAAAAATCACCAATGTTGCTGCCACTTCGCTCAAATTCAAAGGAGAATCTTATCCTATAGTTACTAATATTATGCCAAGCTCTGACAACCCAATCAAAGATTTTAAATCAATTGCGTCTCACATTGAAGAAAGTGTCATAGGCAAGTGATAGGAATTGCTTATTGTCAATTCACGACTATGGGTTCAATATTCAGGAGCACATTGAACTTTGATTGAACTTTGCCTTTAATAGTCTGAGCAAAATCAAGGATTTCTTTCTGTGTAGCTGAAGAGTAATTTAGCAAAACTAAAGCGTGTTTGTCATAAACTCCTACATTTCCGATTCTAAATCCTTTTAAGCCTGAATTCTCTATCAGCCATCCTGCAGAAAGCTTTGCTCTATTGCAATCAACTTCATAAATGGGAATAGAATGCTCTTTATGCAGTTTCTCTGCTAATAGTTTATCTACTATCGGATTGTGAAAGAAACTTCCCACATTGGGAAATAGCGCAGGATCGGGTAGTTTTTGTTTCCTGATACTGATTATAAGATTTCTCAAATCCAGAGCCGAAACCTTTTCTATATTCTTTCCCTTGAAGTGCTCTGCCACATCTCGATAAGATAAATTCAATCTGGGAATCTTTCTTAATCTGAATACAACGCTCGTAACAAGCAGATTCGGTTCTCCTTTAAAAATGCTGTTCCTATAAGCAAAACCGCAATCTTTTTCCTTTAATGAAAAAGTCTTCCCTGTAGCCAAATCAAAGACTTCCAGAGAGTCAATAAACTCTCTTACATCGACGCCGTACGCGCTTATATTCTGAACAGGCGAAGCACCAACTGTACCTGGAATCCAACTTAGGTTCTCTAATCCAAACCACGCGTTATCTATGCAAAATTTGACAAAATCATCCCAGATTGCACCTGCGCCTGCCTTAACAAACACAAACTGATCATCCTCAGCTATTTTTTGTACCCCCTGTATTTTATTGTGGATAACCAAACCTTCAAAGAGTTCAGGAAGCAGAATATTGCTTCCGCCTCCAAGCGTAAAAAACTTTAATGATTTCAACTTGATATAAGCTGATATTTCTACAAGTTCTTTCTCATTTTGAAGCAGTAAATAATATCTGGTACAAGACTTTAGCCTTATGGTATTTAAATATGTAAGTTCTGCAAATTCTTTGATTTTCATTAACCCATCTATTTTTAGAAGTCAATACCTTTCTTCGCGGCTATACCTTTATCGAACGGATGTCTAATAGCTTTTATCTCTGATACAGTATCCGCAAACGCTATAAGCTCTTCAGGGGCATTCCTGCCAGTCATCACGACATCCGTATGAAGCGGTCTAGTTTTTAAGAAATTTATAATTTCTTCAAGTTCTAGAAAACCAAGTTCCAAAACAATCATAAGTTCGTCCAGCACGATCAAATCAAATGTTTTTTCGCTAACTTTTCTCATGGCTTGTAGCCAGACTTGTTCACAGACTTTGGCATCTTTTGCTTTGTCCTGACTCTTCCAGGTAAATGGGCATTGAGCTCTGATTATTTCCAGATTGTCAGTTTTGAGACTATCAAAGAAATTACCCTCCCCTGTCTCCCAATCACCTTTCATAAACTGTACCAGCAAAACTCTTCTGCCCCAGCCAAGCGACCTCAATATCATCCCGAAAGCAGACGATGATTTACCCTTGCCATTGCCTGTGAGAACTACAACTAATCCTTTCTCAACCACAATTATCTCCAAATTAACACTTTACGAAACTAGCTTAAACATTATATGTCGATGAAGTAGCATTCCCACCAAGACATGCCCAGTCTGTATGGAAGTATTCGCCGCGCTTTCTATCAATTCTCTCGTAGGTATGAGCGCCAAAATAATCTCTTTGGGCCTGAAGCAAGTTGGCAGGAAGTCTCTCTGTCCTGTAAGAATCATAGTAGCTAATGGCAGAAGAAAAAGCAGGAACAGGAATGCCATGCTCCACAGATAACGCTACAACTCGTCTCCATGATTCCTGAGACTTGAATATAATGGTCGAGAAAAATTCATCCAGTAACAGGTTAGAGAGTTTAGGATTTGACTCAAAGGCACTCTTAATATTTCCCAGAAACTTTGCCTTGATTATGCACCCTCCGCGCCAAAGTAGCGCGATGTTTCCATAATTAAGATTCCATTTGTATTCATTTGCAGCGCCTCGCATTAACTGAAATCCTTGAGCATATGAACATATCTTTGAAGCATACAAAGCTTTTCTAATATCTTCTATTAGGGCATTTTTATCGCCCAAGTATGGTTTAGATTCAAATTTTAGAATCTTGGATGCGTTAACTCTCTCTTCTTTTGCTCCAGAAATACATCTGGCAAAAACGGCTTCCGTTATAGTCGGAATTGATACTCCCAGATTAAGACCTGTCTCGCTCATCCATTTTCCGGTTCCTTTCTGCCCAGCCGTATCCAGAATCAAATCAAGAATATATTCCTTTGTTTCTTTGTCTTTCTCCTTGAGGATATCAGATGTAATTTCTATAAGATAACTATTTAGTTCTCCATTATTCCAATCGGAAAAAACTCTGCTGAGCTCTTCATTGGAAAGGCCAAGTAGTTCTTTCATAAGAAAATATGCTTCGCTTATCATCTGCATATCGCTGTATTCTATGCCATTATGAACCATTTTGACAAAATGGCCCGCTCCATCTTCACCCACCCAATCGCAGCAAGGAGTTCCGTCTTCGACTTTTGCCGCTATTGCCAGAAAAATATCCTTAACAAAAGGCCAGGCTTCTACTGCCCCGCCCGGCATGATAGATGGACCCCTCAATGCGCCTTCTTCACCGCCTGAAACACCTGTTCCGATAAAATGTATTCCCTTCCCTCTCAGATAAGCAGTTCTTCTATTCGTGTCAGAAAAATGACTATTCCCGCCGTCAATTAGAATGTCGCCTTTTTCCAGACAGGGCAAAATCTCCTCTATAACTTCATCAATAGGAGTTCCGGCCCTTATCATCAGCATAATTTTTCTTGGGCGTTCAAGTTTAGCACAAAAATCTTCATAAGTCATTGTTCCTATAAAGTTTCTGCCAGGCATATCAGATAACATGCTCTCGACTTTATGAAAATCTCTGTTAAAAAGTGCTACAGTAAAACCCCTGCTCTCCACATTCATGGCAAGATTTCTTCCCATTACGGCTAAACCAATCATCCCAAAGTCAGCTTTACTCTTCATCTTAAGTATTTACTCCTAGTTAAATAAGTACAAGTTTAACAGTTTTATTTAACAAAATAAGCTCAAAATGTATTTTTCGGTAAAAATGTATCAGAGATCGCACTCTTAAATTTAATGCTAAAAAATGGGGTATTTTTTCCTAAAAATGCCTTGAAGAATTATAAAAGTATTATTTATTATGAACTTCAATTTACTTCCACTATTTCAGGTGGCGGGGTAGCTCAGTTGGTAGAGCAGAGGACTGAAAATCCTTGTGTCGCCAGTTCAACTCTGGCCCTTGCCACCATTTTTTCCCTTACAAATGAATTTTAGGCCTCTTCTCCCAAATGATTAAAACGGAGGAAAACCCTAATGCAAATAAGAAAAAGCACTGAGTTATCTGAGCAATGACTTATGGTTGTCCTCTTTTATAGAATCGGAAAAGCTAGGTGTTTTAGCTTGATTTGAAGACTAAAACTATAATCGTTACGCCCATATTTTATTATTTTTAGCCTCATAATGGGTATGAGGCAATCTTTTTTTAATATTTTTTTAAAACTTAGTTGGCATAAATTTAAGACTGAAGCAATTTAATAATCCATCAACAAAAACAACGGACGCAAATCGTAAGTTGAAATTGATGATGAGAAAAAAGTTGATTGAAATTTTGAGGATGTCGTGAAGGCCGTAAGCAATTACGGTAGATACAAGGAAGAGCGTTATTAACTGAAAGGTAGATAACAGCTAAAGGGAAACAATAGATAAGTAGTGGCAAAAACCATGAAAGGCTACAGTTTCAATATTCCAGGTCGATGAACGCTGAAGTCCGAGAGGAAGTAACATTTCTCAAGGGAGTAAAGGAAGAGAACCTTCCGAAAACAGTATGGAAACATATTAATAAATATCAGAAATGATATTGAAGGGTAGCTAAAACTATCCAGGAGTGTTCAGGCTAAAGAAG
>JBAXXY010000073.1:0-13221 GCA_037127655.1 Lentisphaerota bacterium | reverse complement strand
CCATTTATTTATATTAATATCAATCATATGGATGATAATCCAGAGCATCATTTAGCCATGAATATATTCGTTCATTCGATATGCCCAAGGCGCCTAACTGACAGTGAAGTTCGCCAGCGCTTTCATTATCAAACAGCATAAACGACTTTTCGCAAGTCAATTCATTGTAGAGTTTTTCCGGCTGACCTCTCATGAAAACATCATCGCTTCCGTCAATTATAATAGTCTTACATTTTATCTTTTCAGCCACACCGCTCAAATTATACTTCTTTAGCGCATTTAGAAAATCAGACGGGGTCTTTACATTAAAAGTCCACATTCCGTTTTCCATAAACCATTTTGCCTCAACAATTTTTCTGTCTATTGCTGTAAATTCCTGATTAAACTGCTCCGGATTGGAATCATTAAGAGCTATGAAATCCTTTGGAAAATTTCTTACAAACGGTTCGTAAAAATTGGAGACGCCTCCATTGGCTATGCACGCCTTCGCCCTGCTGTCAAAAGCTGCCGCTCTAGGTATCAGATAACCGCCCATGCTTATGCCATAAATGGCTATTTTATCTTTGTCAACTCCGTCCAGAGTCAGTCCGAAGTCTATCGCAGGAGTGATGACTTTTTCCCAGTCATAACGGAAGAAAAGTTTCTGATTGTAAATAGTTTCTCCCTGCCCAGGCCCGTCAAAGACAAGCACATTATAACCCATCTCTGCGGCCTCAAATCCAGTCTGGTAGCAAGTCTCTTCTTTGGTTCCGTCAAAACCATTATTGATTATCAGGAGCGGAGCCTTGTCGTCTTTCAGATATGATGATTTGATGAAATATCCTGGCAGATAACTTCCTTCGTAAGGAATCTTGACAGGTTTGATGAAATCTTTTCCTTTGATGTATTCAAGGAAACACGCAATTGCTTTTCCTCTTAGCTCTATGGACTCTTTCCTTTCATCAACTGAAGTCATGTAGAATGAAGCTGTCCGGTAATAGTTAGACGCTCGCAAAAACTCATTTTGAGCTGCGATGGTATTACCTTCTTTGTTCAATTTTTGAGCATCAGCATAGAGTCTGTCGGCTGTCTTTGACCATTGGGTTTTCCAGCTCTGTATGTCAGATTCTTTTATTTGCTTGATAGTAGAAATTACTTCGCCGATGTCAGCCGCCTGCCCATAAGTTTCAGACAGGGTTCTTATGGTTTGAAAATTAAAACCCGGGTCTTTGAAGAACAATCCGTCATACGCCGAGGAAGACGGCTTAGCCTCCACTTTGGGGGTATCTGCTTGTTCCGCAGCATGAAAAGTAGGAACAAATAGAGATAATAGTAGCAGATAAACAGCTAATCTTTTATTGCGCATATCTTGCTCTGGATTTGGTTAGAAGATCTTCTGGCGGAGTTACCTTGCCTGATGCAACATCTTTTAATACTTCCAAGCCATATTTTGAGATGAATTCGAACGGCACATTGAAAGGAAGGCCTTCCTCTAGTTTCTGTTTATTGCCGTAGGTGCCTATTTCATAGAAAACTTTCGGTAGAGGCTGGATACTTACTCCTCTTTTCTTATTAAAATCATAGACCTTTAGAATCGTCTGGGCCGATTTTTTGATCATCTCAGGTACAGTCAGTTTCATTCCCATTGCGTTATAGATGAGCTCCATATCTACGAGCGTATCAATATTGGGACCGATAAAGAAACACATGCCGCAATCATCCACCGCACCGTACATTGTCATGGCATGCATCGTATTCATCACATGAGTTTCAGGCGGAAGAGTGTGATTAGCAGAATCGTATGGAAGGCCGAGAAAATTGTGTCTTCCGGGACCTGAACAGCATTCGCCGTGGCGACCGTAAGTCCACGAAAGTCCCACTCCTGTCTGCACATGGCTTCTGCCATTATGGAACGGGAGAGAGTGTCCGCCGACTGTGAAGTGTCTTTCTATGCCATAGTGTTTTTCTACAGCTGCAGCGCCTTTCCTGACAAGTTTGCCGAGTTCTGTTTTACCTTCTACAGCCTGCTCCAAAGCAGAAAACACTGATTTAGCATCACCATACCTTACGCCAGTATCAGTCTTTATTTCCGAAACCAATGCTAGAGCCGCAAGTGTTACGAGCGCCTCGATATGGTCGTAAGCGTATATATTGGAGTGTTCTAGAATGCGAGAAGAAACTTCAATTACATTTTCGAAAATCCCGAGATTGATTACGCCGTGAAAGGTTTCCCACTCGCCTGTTTTGAATTTCAGAACCTTTCCGTTTTCGTCCTTAACATATACAAACTGGACGCATCTATTGGGACATCCCGGCGTGCAGGAATGACGGTCAATTTTGATGTTATTTTCATCAGCAAGTTTTATCTGATCAAGTACCATTGTCTGAGGAAGAAGTTTATCATAATGCTCTTCTGGCACATTGGCGCTTCTGAAGAGGTTTGTAAGCCCGTGTCCTCCGTCAAAACGCCCTTTTGCCGCTGCGCCGTAAGTACCGCCGAAGAGAGGATTTGCTTTTGAATCATCGCCTGCAAGGTTAACATTTCTCTTGGCAACAACAATCTTCTTGAGCATTTCCTGGACTTTCTGTTTGTCCATATCAACTTTGAATGGAACTTTCGCTTTTTTGACTGCTATGCCAAGCAAACCGTTCTTTCCGAAGATAGTTGTTCCTCTTCCGGCAGCGTTATTCGGAGTATCTCCGTGCCTTGTATTGCATATAACAGCATTGTAATCAAATCCGACAGAGTAGGGATCTGTCAGGGCAAGAGCCATGTCTTCGCCAAATTTGCCAAACAATCGTTTGCCGAAATCATCTGTTCCTTTAATGTCAGAACCCAATACGCTCAACGGAAGGAGTTCGACTTTTCCTGTCTCGTCAATGTAAAGAATTTTCTGTTCTTTGGCATAACCTGAAATTTGCACTCCAAGAATACCAAAAGCAGTCAGGTATTTTTCAAAAAGCCCACCGCAACGGCTTCCCTGAAGATTTCCGCCAAGCAAGCTTATTCCATAGAGATTTGTCTTTCCGGCAAATCCCAGTCCTGATGCGGATATCGCGGTATAACCTGACAGGTAAATAGTTTCCTCGGGCTTAGCCGAAGTGGTAATTCTATCAACGGCAAGTGATTTGCCAAAATCAGTAGTTTTGACATTCTCAGATTTCTTAACTGTAGAACTGTTCAGATCTACAAAAATTTCGCTATACATGCTTAATTCTCCCTATCTTTAATTTTATAAAAAGTCCATATCGGCGCCAAGGTGAGCCTGCATTACTCTTTCTTTGTAAAGTTTTTTCCATCCTCTTTCGGGAATGATTGGTGGTTTGATTTCCTTTCTTCTTTCAATAAGTATTTTTTCATCCACAAGAAGATCAATTCTCTGCTCAGGAACATTGAGTTCTATCATGTCACCATCCCTGACAAGAGCCAGAGGGCCTCCTGCGGCGGCTTCTGGAGAGCAATGCAGAACTACTGCTCCGTAAGCTGTTCCGCTCATTCTGGCATCCGAAACTCTAACCATATCTTTAACGCCTTTCTGCAATAGGTACTTTGGAATCGGAAGAGATCCGGATTCAGGCATTCCTGCCGCAATCGGGCCGCCATTTCTAAGAACCATCACATGGTCAGGAGTGATGCCCAGAGCCGGATCATCAATCCTCTTGACAGCATCTTCAGGTGATTCAAAAACAATCGCCGGGCCTTTGTGGACAAGCAGACTCTTGGTAGCGGCGGCGGCTTTAATTACTGCACCATTTGGAGCAAGTGAACCATATACTACAGCCAGGGCATCGGATGGATAAAGAGCATTGGATTTTTTTCTGATTGTGGTTTGATATTCACCTGGAAGCTCCACATCAGCAAGTATCTCTTTCAAAGATTTTCCACAGACGCTTTTTGTATCAGTTCTAAGCAAATCTTCGATTTCCTTGAGAAGGACTGATAGACCGCCTGCATAATGAAAATCTTCCATATAACCTTTTCCTGCAGGCTTTAAATCCGTGAGTACCGGGACATTCTTTGCTATCTTTGAAAAATCATCCAATGTGAGTGGTATTCCTGCTCTTCTGGCCATGGCCAGAAGATGGACGACTGCGTTAGTCGAACCGCTCAAAGCCATCAGGACAGTGATGGCATTCAAGAAAGAATCTCTGGATAAAATCTTTTTTGGAGTGAGTCCGCTTAATGCAATCTCCACAGCCTTACGGCCTGTTTCTACGCAATGCTGTAAACGGGCTCCTGAAGCATGCGGAGGAGTCGCTCCGCCTGGAAGCATAAGCCCGAGAGTTTCTGCTATGCACGCCATAGTCTGAGCAGTCCCCATAACCATGCATGTGCCGCCCGTAAAACAAAGTACTTTTTCTATCTCATTGATTTGTTTAACGGTGAGTTCGCCTGCTCTGTGTTTAGTCCATAACCTTCTGCAGTCTGTGCAGGCTCCCAGTCTCTCGCCTTTGTAGTAGCCTGTCATCATCGGACCTGCCACTTCAATCAGAGCTGGGACATCTGCAGATATTGCCGCCATCATCTGGGCAGGAACTGTTTTGTCGCATCCGCCAAGGAGTACAACAGCATCCATCGGCTGGCATTTAATCATCTCTTCAGTTTCCATTGCCATGAGGTTTCTGAACATCATAGTAGTCGGCGAAGTGTTTATCTCATGAAGGGAAATTGTCGGAAAAGTCAGCGGCAGTCCACCGGCTTCGAGAACTCCTCTTTTAACAGCCTGCACCATTTCAGGCATCTGTCTGTGGCAGGTGTTATAATCAGAACTCGTGTCAGCTATTCCGACTATCGGGCGCTCCAGGTCGCCCTTGTCATAACCGGCGGAGCCCATGAAAGCCCTTCTCATGTATTTGCTGAACTCCTCATCTCCGTAAAAAGTAAGATTCTTGTAAAGCCCTTTATATTTTCCTTCCATAGTAGCTCCGTATTTGTTTCGAAAAGCATTTAGAAAAACTTAATAAAGACATTTTATCTTATTCAGAAAATAATAACACTTTAATCCTATAAGTTTCTACAGGAATACACTACAATGTTTCCTAACTATACCATTCATGGGCATATCACTTTAAAAGGAAAATTATTCAAAATATTGTATTACAATTTGTTATAAAATAAAAGGGAGAAGTTATGAACAAGAATTACGCTGTTCTTACAAAGGAGAGAGAAAAAAGAGCAAAAGCGATTTTTGCAGCAGGAGGAATAGAAAAAGCTTTAGAAAAAAAAGCGATTGAACAGTTTGCAGACATCACTCTTTCTGAAGCAATAGTTTTAGGGTTTTTAAGACAGAATGTTAAGAAATTCATAACCACCTTTGGGCATGGCTCGACAGAAGTCGGCGAAGTCCTCAGAGTTTACGAAGAAGCAGGGTTAGTTAATACCTATGGAGTCAGAAGTGAAATTGAAGCTTCGCACGCCGCTATGGCTCTTCGCTGGATAACCGGAGAAAAGGCAGCAGTCATAACATCTATCGGGCCAGGAGCATTGCAGGCTCTGGCAGCTTCAATAGTTCCTATTTCAAATGGAGTCGGGGTTTGGTATCTTTTTGGCGATGAGACGACTGAAGACGAAGGTTTGAACTTCCAGCAGATTCCCAAAGCCGAACAGAATCTTTTCCTCCAATTAACAAGGACAATGGGGCAGGCATACACTCTTCATACAGCAGAGTCTATCGGATCAGCCTTTAGACGAGGAATCAATGTCGTTGACCATCCTCACAGAGCTGGAGCATTCTTCCTTCTCATGCCGATGAACATTCAATGTAAGAAGATGAGCTCTTTCAATATAAATGAACTTCCAGTCGGAGCTCCTCCATCCCTTGGAACTACTTCAGACAAAGAAACTTTAGATAAAATAGTAGAAATATTATCAGATGCCAAAAAAACAGTCGTTAGAGTTGGCGGCGGCGCAAAGTTTGCAGGGAAGGAATTAGCCGAATTTCTTCAGTTAACTGATTCAGTCGCCGTCACAAGTCCAGTAGCTTCAGGAGTTATTCCATACAATGATCCACGAAATATGACGATGGCAGGTTCAAAAGGGTCTCTCAGCGGAAACTACGCTATGGACGATGCCGATACGCTGGTAGTCCTCGGGGCAAGATTTGCCTGTCAGTCAGATTGCAGCAGAACAGCTTATCCGAAAGTTCAGCATGTGATTAACATCAATGCCGAAATAGAACCGGCAATGCACTACAATAAAACAACAGCTGTTCTAGGCGAAATCGGATTGACTCTGTCTGTAATTAATAAAGAACTCAAAAAACGCAAAATCAATAAATCTGCAAAACCATCCGAATGGGCAAAAGCATGCGCCCAGAAGAAAAAAGAATGGGATGCTTTCAAAGCTGAAAGATACACAAAATCTGTCCTCCTTGATGAAGTATGGAAGAGAGAAGTAATGACGCAACCTGCTGTGATCAAAGCAGCAACAGACTGGGCAAGAAAGAACAAAGCAGTATCGCTTTTTGATGCTGGCGATGTTCAGGCAAATGGCTTCCAGATAGTCGAAGATGAAAAAATAGGGCAGACATTTACTGACACAGGCGCAAGCTACATGGGATTTTCTGTTTCAGCGCTTCTTGCTACGGGAATCGCATCCAAAAAGTTTTATGGTTTGGCATTCACAGGAGATGGTTCATTCTCGATGAATCCTACCATCCTTATTGATGGAGTCCAACACGGCGCGCAGGGATGCATCCTGCTTCTTGACAATAGAAGAATGGGAGCTATTTCGAGTTTACAGCACGCTCAGTTTGGCGACAAATTCGACCACGCTACAAATGACAGCGTGGAAGTTGACTATGTCGCCTGGGCAAAATCAGTCAAAGGAGTTCAGGCTTTTCACGGCGGATACAGCGTAAGAGAGTTAATCAGCGCTCTTGATAAGGCTAAAGCTCACAAAGGATTATCTCTGATTCATGTGCCGGTTTATTTCGGTTCCAATCCTCTTGGAGGTTTTGGTGCATTCGGCAGATGGAATGTCGGAAACTGGTGCGAAGATGTGCAGAAACTTAGGCACAAAATAGGACTCTAAAATAATATATAATATTCTAATATACGGTCACTAGAATAAAGAATTAATTTAAGAAATAAAATACAATTAAACAAGGGACTTTCTATGAGTAAAATTAAGGTGGGTTTTATAGGATGCGGCAGAATATCAGATGTGCATTACCTGGCTTATAAAAATAATCCTGATGCTGAACTTTATGCTGTCTGCGATATGAAGAAAGATACCGTCGATAAAAGAATGGCAGAGTGGAATGCTAAAAAGGGATATACCGATTACAAAGAGATGCTTGCAGATAAAAACCTGGATGCAGTCGAAATCATCACCACTACAAACACGCACGAACTCATTGCCATGGATGCCATCAAGGCCGGCAAGCATGTAGCTTTACAGAAACCTATGACTCCGACTGTAGAGGGCGCCGAAAGATTGGTTGCGGCGGCAGCAAAGACAAATCTTATCTTTAAAGTAACTGATAACTATGTTCACTATCCTCCGATGGCGTTTGCCAAAAAAATCATAGAAGACGGCGTAATCGGAACTCCTCACAATATCAGGATAAAGATGTTTGCCGGAAACGATAAGTACGGATGGGAAGTCCCTCGGGATACATGGGGATGGAGAGCAAAGGAAAATCAGGCGGGCAGACCAAGGCAGACTTTCGATCACGGTCACCATTTATGGGCAGTTTCCTGGTATCTCATGGGAGAGATTGAAAAAGTTTTTGCATGGATTGACTACATAGATGAAGGCGATGTGGATTCTCCGGCGGCTGTAATGTGGAAATACAAAGACAAGTACAAGATGGGTATGTGCGAGTACTGTTACTCTGAAGGTTTATCAATCCCGACCAAATATTACGCATGCGATGAATGGTTTGAAGTGACCGGAACAAAGGGAATGGTAACTGTCAATAGATGCACAGGAAACATCCTTGATGGTCCATCGGTAAGTCTATTTACAAACGATGGATGGAAGCACTATAGCGACATCAAGGCCGACTGGAGTGAAGGATTTATTGAAGCAGGCAAAAATTTCATCAATGCCATAAAAGGCAAAGAAGCTCCGCTATTGTCCGGCGCTCAAGGCCTGGAGATTCTAAAGTTTGACTTTGCTATCCAGAAAGCATCAAGAGAGAAAAAAGAAATTTTTATTAAAGACATTAAATAATTAAAAGTGGGGAATTAAATGACACCAAACACAAAAGACAATACTGAGCATAATTGCTGCACTAATGAACACGGCGAATACGAAATGCATCATTCGGAGAAGATCCCGACTAAAGTAAAAATAGCTTATTCCATGGGGGATTTCGGGGCTAACTTTTTCTTCCAGTCCGTATCAATTTATCTGATGTATTACTTCACAGATGTGTTCATGATTACGGCCTCTGCCGCCGGCTTTATCTTTCTCGTTTCCAAAATATGGGATGCCGTTTACGATCCTGTTATCGGATATCTTGCAGACCATACAAACACCAGATGGGGACAGAAGAGGCCATATTTGCTTTTTGGAGCCATCCCTCTTGGCATCACTCTTTTCCTCCTCTATGCCGCTCCTCAAATTGATTCTTACTCAATGAGAGTAGTTTATGCCACATTTACATTTATAGCTGTCTGTACTCTCTATGCTACAGTCAATGTTCCTTACAGCGCGATGACAGCCAATCTGACTTTGGACTTCCATGAACGCGGCAGCCTGACAGGCTTTAGAATGATGGGCGCGATACTTGGTACGCTGATAGTTGCCACAATGACAAAACCGCTCGTCTCTCTCTTCTCTTCCGAAGTAACAGGTTTCAGATCCATGGGGATGATATACGGAGCTGCCATAGCAATATTCACATTGATAACTTTTTTCTGTGTTAAGGAAAGAGTTAGAACACATGCAGAAAACAGTCACGGCAGCCTCAAAGATATATTTAAAATCATCAAGAGCAACCCGCCTCTCATTTTCCTTTTCTTTGGAATATTTTTCCACTATGCGGCACAGTTTGTTTTCCTTGCCTGCGTGGCTTATTTCTTCAAATACTGCATCAAGGCTGAAGGATTTATTCCTGTGGCTTTCTTTTGTTTGTATGTTCCTGCTGCGATTATGCTTCCTATTCTGGTGCAAGTATCCAAACGCTGGGGTAAAAAAGTCATGTTTAATGGAGGAATGGGGATATTTGCAATCGGCGTACTTTTACTCTTCTTTGTGAATTCCTATAATGTATTTTTACTTGTAGTTATATATGCAATAATCGGGCTTGGTTTCTCTGCTATTTACCAAGGTCCTTGGTCAACTATTCCGGATACTGTCGAGTATTCTGAGTGGAAGACCGGTATGCGTCGCGAAGGAATCATCTACGGCATATTTTTCTTCGGAATGAAACTTTCCGCAGGTGTATCAGCTTTTGCAGTTGGCTATATCCTCAATTTCGGGGGTTATGTTCCTGAAATACAGCAGACAGAAACTTCTCTCTTTACCATCAGATTTCTGACTACTCTGCTTCCAATCCTGTGCTACATAATTGGAGCCATATTTATTTGGATTTACCCAATAACTCAGAAGACTCACGGCCAGATGGTAAGCGAAATTCTGAATAGATCCAGAATCAGGCAATCTAAATAATATAATTAGGAAAATTTACTGATGTTTACAGCTATACAAAGTGTTTTGGCGATCATTGTAGTAGTGGCATTTGGTTTCTATGCAGGCAAGAGGAAGATAGTTTCAAATGAACTAAGCGGATCTTTCTCGACGCTGGTAATGCAGTTTACATTTCCCGCAGTCCTATTTACATCTATAGCCCAAACATCAGTAGATAAACTTCTTAACATCAGATTCATTATAGCTTTCTTTTTTTCTTTGATGACGCTTTATTTCGTT
This sequence comes from Lentisphaerota bacterium, assembly GCA_037127655.1. Lineage (GTDB taxonomy): Bacteria > Verrucomicrobiota > Lentisphaeria > Victivallales > GWF2-38-69 > GWF2-38-69. The sequence goes on along the minus strand of JBAXXY010000073.1, from coordinate 3,362 downwards.
GTTTTTATTATAAGTAATAAAGTTCTCAAGCGTTCTCCTCAGGTTTCGGCAATGGTTGCCTTTACTTGCTCTTTTCCTAACATGGCCTTCATGGGGATTCCTTATCTCACTGAAGTATTGGGCAGTGACACATTGCTTTCTGTCGCTATTGGCAATGTAATATCTTCCGTAGTAATGATCCCGCTGACTGTATTATTTCTGGAAAAGAACACATCCGCCGGACCATCGACAAATGTCTTTAAAAGGGAATTGATGAAGCTCATAAAAAAGCCTCTTATCATCGCTCCTGTCCTAGGGATAATTGTGGCTTTTCTACATATCCCAATGCCTCAGTTCTTTATGAAAGGTTTGCATATCCTAGGGGAAGCCACATCTCCTGTAGCGCTATTTACATTGGGGCTTATGATGACCAAGTTTAAATTCAAACTAAGCCTTGATGCTGTAGCTGATATGGGGCTCAAACTTATCATTCAGCCATTAAGCGCTATTGCCTTTGTTTTAATCTTTGGATTGTCAGGCAAATTTGCCGCCGAAATTATAATTTTAACAGCTATGCCGACTGCTGTAATAGTTTCGATGTTCTCAGAGAAATACAATGTTTACAAGGAAGAGACTGTCAGCGCCATCATAGGAGGAAGCGTGCTTTCGATTATAACGCTTGTTATCTTCACAGTGCTTTCCCCATCATAAGAGGTATATGAATAGATTCTGCAAAAAAAGCATATTTGTTTTTCTTGTACTTTCCTGTTTATCTTTGTCGATCTATTCTCAGCAGATAAAACTTCTAATTACTTCGCTTATCTGGGCAGGAATCGTAGCACTTATTCATTTTATGATGGCAAAAACAGCCAGAATCTCATTTTACAGGACGATATTCTTTGCGATTTTGACTATTGCTTTTTTATTGGAGATGCATGTTTTCTTTGAGAAGGAGACAACCTTTTTGCCTTATTGCCACATTGGAATGGCAGGAAATATGCTGCACATTATTTATAATGAATTTCTGGCATTTTCAAATTTTACTTTTTTCAAATACGGCGCTCTAAGTATAGGAATATTATGGCTTTTCGTAATTCTTATAAATGGCGGAGGTTTCTGCAGCTATGTCTGCTTTTTCGGCGGAATAGACAGCACTCTTTCCAAGCTTCTAAAAAAACCGTTAATAAAAATCAAGCCGTCTGAAAAAATCCGAGAATTTCAGTTGGCAGTACTAATATTTTTTGTTCTGATTTCGTTCTTGTACAGTCAGCCAATTTTCTGCTTATGGTTCTGTCCGCTTAAACTTTCAGAAAGCATAATCAACCCAAATTCAAGGTCATTCATATTCCAGAGCGCTCTTTTCATTTCAGTGGGTTTAGTCTTTTTAATAATCCTTCCGATTGTAACGAAAAAACGGTTTTTCTGCAGCATGATCTGTCCATTTGGCGCTCTTCCTCCTTTGATACATAAGTTTATTCCCTACAAAGTTACGATTAATAAAACATCGTGTATTAGTTGCGGCAAATGCATGAATGTTTGCCCGAGTTTTGCCATAAACAAGAAGAAAAACAATAAGATCCAAATTACGCGCTACTGCACTCTTTGCATGACCTGCGCCGGCAAATGTCCTACAAAGTCTATACGACCTACTCTTTACAATAGAAAAGAAACGGAGCTTATTCCATTTGTATCAATGATACTAGCCGGGGCTATTTCTCTTTTCTATCTGCCTCAGGCTGTATTACATTTGCTGAAGGTTTTCTAATGATAAAATATATTATTGAACCTTTTATTTTGGGCATTACTATGGGGGGCTATTGTGCGGTAAGCTGTTTTCCTTTCATATTGCCATATATTTTAGCGGATTCAAAAAATAAATTTCTCAGGAAACTTTATGTTTTTGGGCAGTTTCTTCTTGGAAGACTCATAGCATATATTCTTTTTGCTGTGCTGGTTTCCTTTCTTGCAATTTCCACTGAAGGGTTCATCTCTCTAAGGGTAAATAGCTTATTAATGGTGATTGCATCTTTGATTATGATCATTTTTTCGCTTACAAATACCAAAATCCCATTTTGCCAATTTAAGAAACTGGGTGGTATTGCGCAGGGCTTTCCAGTGGTAACAGGTTTTATACTCGGATTGAATCTCTGTCCGCCTTTCCTGGTGGCGCTTGTGAACATTATTGAAATGAAAAGTGTTTTTTACTCCTGCGTCTATTTCTTCTTCCTGTTTTTAGGAACAACTATTTATCTTTTGCCGGTTGTTCTTATTTCAGCGACACTTAACTCTGACTTTTTCAGGCGCATGGGAATATATTTAGGTATTTTAATCGGCATCTGGTTCTTAATACAGGGAATAACAGGATTGCTTTAAGATGATCTGGTTTTATGGGATAACGACAATTATCAATCAAACCATACTCTTAAGAGAGCTTGCGAATCTTTTTCAGAGTAACGAATTGCTATTAGGTATTTTATTTTTTTCCTGGTTTATAGGAACTTCCCTTGGAAGCTCTCTTTTCAGATACATTCCTAATTTCTTAAAAGTGGGTGGTCGATATACTTCTACTTTGATATTGGCTTTGAATGTTCTGCTCCTTGTCCTGATAGTTTTCATTAGATTTATATTCAGCTGCTTCCAGTATCAGAGCCAGCCTAACTTATTTTACATTTCGGCCTTATTCTTTGTATTTGCTTTTCCTGTAAGTTTCTTGACTGGAGCATGTATGACATCTTTAATAAAAGACTATGCCAGGCCTTTAAGTTATATTTATTTCATTGAAGGAGTTGCCGCTTTCATAGGCGGTGTTGCTTTTACCTTCTTGATTGCAGGTCATTTTGATGCAATCATAGCGGTTTCTTTCTTTGTCTTTGTTTCGGGCTTATTTTTCATAAAAGATGCTGATACAAATATGGGTATAAAGATATTGGTATTAGCATTTTCATGCTTTGTTTTGCTCTGTTCTCCCTACATTGTGAAATTCTCCCGAGATCTCGAATGGCGTAAAAATGAAAAACTCATAATTTCCACCGACTCGAAATATGGACACATCGCAGAAGTCGAAAATAAAGGACTCATAACAACTTATTATAATGGAATTGCTCTTTCTCACTCTTCTCAAATATTTTATGAAGAAGCCGCGCTTCTGCCTTTTCTTATCGGAGGAAGCCCAAAAACTATATGTATAATAGGTTCTACTCCTCCTGCGTTCATAGAAGAAATTATGAAATTCCACTCTGATAAAATTACAGCGCTTATTCCAGATGAAGTGCTTTCTAAAATGTTGAGAGAGGCAGTACAAAATAAAAACATTTATCTCAAAATTTATGTTAATAATTCAATAAGTTCTCTTAATGATATTAAAGAAAAGTTCGATCTTATAT
>JBAXXY010000072.1:0-13377 GCA_037127655.1 Lentisphaerota bacterium | reverse complement strand
ATATTAATGAATACCATCTGAGGGAAAGAATTAAATACCATATATTTAATGCTTGACATAAAAATAAGAAGCACCGTCGAATAAACTGCTCTTTTATGCCTTTTATAGATACCTATGCCATTAAAGAATTGCCAAACACCAATAATAATCCCGCTTGCAATTCCGATGTAGCGTAGAGTATTTTTATTTAATGAGTCACTATCTATTAAAACTAGAAACTGAGTGTCAATTCCCAAAGCAAGTAATATGGAAATAGTAATATGCAAAAAACCATTGCAGAAGAGAATCATCCCAAGCACATGAGGCAGGAATTCATTGAAGCTAAATTTCTTTTTTATCTTGGTCATTTGATGCACATGTGTGGAGTTAAACTTTTATCATTATATAGCTCTATCTTTACAATTTACAGCTTTCAATTGACAATGGCTTTTTAAAAGCATACAATAAAAAAGTTATTTTATGTATCGGGAATTAGACTTCAAAGAACAATAGTGATTAGTGCATTCAACTATCAAGAGATAAAAATGGAGTATAAAATGAATTCGACAAAAGAAAGACAGTTAAGAATTGTTTTCGATAACAAAGATGAAGCCTCGTGTTATCCGGGAACACTTGTCAGAAATATTATAAAGGAACATAAGGAATATAACTCAGAACTAGGTTATGTGGCGGCATTGGTTAACAACAGAGTAGAAACTCTTGGCTACCCTCTCGAGACTGATTCAGAAATCAGTTTGCTGACAATAGCCGACTCCCACGGGTGGAGAGTTTATAGAGATTCCCTGGCTTTTCTTCTCTCAAAAGCAGCTTACAAATGTTATCCCGACAATAATCTGAGTATCAATCACTCACTGGGAGATGGGTTTTACTGCTCTTTTGACGAACTTTCAAAAGAAGAACTTCCGGAAGTTTTGGCAAAGCTTGAGGCTCATATGAGAAAAGATATTGAATCAAAGCTTCCTATCATCAGACAGAGAATTCGATTCAAGGATGCCCTAGAGTATTTCGCATCTAAAGGAAGAAAAGATAAATGCAATCTGCTGAAATTTAAGAACCAGCCGAGAATAGCCGTTTACAATTGCAATTCCTTTATTGATCTTGCCCACGGCGCGCTTGCTGATAACACAGGAGATTTACAGCATTTCAAATTGTTACAGTATGATGAGGGTTTTGTTCTACAGTTTCCTGAGAAAGAATTGCCGGTCAAATTCTCCAAATTCAAAAAGCAGAAATCACTTTTCAATATTTTTAAATCCTATAAGAAATGGGGACAAACCATCGGGATTAGAACTGCAGGAGACCTAAATGAGCTTATTATCAGAGGAGATCTCAAAGAAGTTATTGATATCGAAGAGGCTTTTCAAGAAAAGAAGCTGGCAGAAATAGCCGATGAAATCTATAAAAGAAAAGATGAAGTTAAATGGGTGCTTATAGCCGGCCCGTCGTCATCTGGAAAAACAACATTTGCCCATAGATTGTCAACGCAGATGAAAGTAAACGGCATCAGACCGGTAGTAATTTCAGGGGATAATTATTTTGTTGACAGAGTTAATACGCCCAAAGACGAGAACGGCAACTATGATTATGAACATCTCGAAACAATTGACCTGCCTTTGCTCTATGGAGATCTGGAAAAGCTAGATAAAGGCGAGGAGATTCAGATTCCGACCTACGATTTCATTGAAGGCAAAAAGAAATGGCTCGGCAATAAGATTTGCCTGAAAGACAATGAAATGGCTGTAATTGAAGGCATTCACTCTCTTAATCCGGCTATGACAGAAGTCCTTGCAAAGGAAAGAAAATATAAAATCTACATAAATGCATTGACCCAGCTCAATCTTGACAACAATAATCGAATTTCCACAACGGATTGCAGGCTCATAAGAAGAGTCATAAGAGACCACAGGACAAGAGGGTTCAGAGCTTTAGCGACTATGAAAATGTGGCATAGCGTGAGAAAAGGAGAGAAGCGCTGGATATTCCCATTTCAGGATTTTGCCGATTCAGTATTCAGTTCTGCTTTAAACTACGAGTTGTTTGTCTTGAAACCGCTTGTTGAGTCGCTTTTTGCTGAGGTCAAACCATGGGATGAATCTTATCCCGATGCCAGAAGGATTCAGGAATTTTTATCAACATTTGTTCCAGCTCCAGCGGTAGATATTCCTCGCACATCTATTTTGAGAGAATTCATAGGCGGCGGCATCATGGGATAGACAATTACGAATTGAAAATACAAGCCATACGGGTTGCGCTCTGTAAAAAAGTTAATAACGGCGACGACAGATCGTCGCCGTCCATAAATTTGTTACTTCTTATTTAAGGCCTGGACGAAGAGCATGTACATACCGTTGGTCCAGCCAAAACCGGCATTATTCTTGGCATAACCTGTTGTGACACGAACATCGCCGAGAGGATTATAAGCGCTGTATTTTTCTATTATGATGCCATGCTTAGCAAAATACATATCAACAGAATCTGTCCATCCTTCAGCTATTTTCTGAACCATTGCATCTTCTTTACCATTAACCATAGCTTCGTAAGCAAAGTATTCGTTTGGCGCCCATGCGACAGGGAAGTCCCATTGAGTAATTCCGATAGCATCTTTGTTCAAACTTGTAGTAATGCCGTAAACAGTTTTGGCATCTTTATCGAAGTTCTTTGCTGTTTCTTTAGAAGGCAGGAAAAGATCGCCATCAGTGACGAGTTTCTTTTGGCTTGCTCCAATCATATACGGACAGTATTTGGTCGTGAACTCATAAGCATAAGCGCTAACTTTATTGCGTTCTGGATAAAGGTTGTAATCAGCAAAGTGTTTTCCCTCGGCATCCCACATCTTTTCATTAATAAGCTTTCCAAGTTCAGCCTTATGCGATGAGACAAACTTCATATTCTGATTGATTTCATCACTCTTATAACCATAGCTGTTATCTTTAGAACCATCTACCGCATTTATCTTTTCAATGCCATCTGCCATTTTGTATAGCAGAGAGTTAAGAGCTATTGAGGCATAATCCAGACAAAACTGACCTGCCTTGCCAAAACGCAATGAAATATCAAATCCTGAAGCTCTTACTGCCCTGTCATTCTTGTAAAACCATTCGGTCAGCTCGTTAGTTTGAGGATCGTAATAGAGGTTTCCGGGATTCTGGAATGAACCGTTCTTGAAGTTTTCAGCGTACATGTCGTAAAGACCGCGGTTAATCTCATCAGGAGAAAACACTACTTCAAAACAGGCTCCGATGCCGTCCACATAGTAAACGGAGAGGCCATTAATCACATGTTGATTCTTCTGATCTTTCGGATTGGCGCTGTCATAAGGACTCCATTGAGTGTAAACCGTGCTAGGCTCTGTGTAGTACTTGAAATAGGCTACTGCCGCAGGAAGAACTTCTCTTGTTAACCACTCTTCATAATTTGTGGGCGCCTTGAAATTTTTCTTGCTTGCATCTGGTTCTAGCACAAGGTATTCAGCGAGAGTTTCTTTATAGGCAAATTCCTTTTTGTTGTCATCCGAAAGCCCTTTCCAGAAATCATAAACAGCCAGAGATTCTTCGACTAGGAACGGAGGCTGAGACCTGTCGAGATGGTAAGATCTATTGGAGTTAGGGATAAAGCCGCCGAAGAAATTAATCTCATAAACATGATTATCAGCCATTCCTTTGGCTATCTGAAACATTTGCCCTGCATCCTGAACTGTTGCTTTGCGGTAGCCTTTTCCTGCGAAGTAAATTTCGCTGCCTGGATTGTCGATAATATACTGGGCGCTGTTGAGCAAACCTTTAATCATAAAAAAGGAATCCCAACCGAACATTTCATTGAACATTCCACCCGGAACTATGTAATCATTAGGGATAAACATGAGCCCGGCGTGATTATAGAAGCAGTCCTGATTCTGCCAGATGCCGTCTTTATCCTTGAGCAGAGGTCTCCATTGGGGTTTTTCCTTGTCAAGCTGTAAAAACCTTGCTCCTGCGACTCCATGATATTTTTTGTTTATGTAATCATAAAGATTATACGAACAATATATAGGCCAGCTTTTTCCACCTTGCGCCAAATCATACGAGAATTTATTGAGTTTAACATCATCATAAATACCTGCCATGTGCTCTTTGGCATTCTGTGCCATATGGGCAGTATCTACGACTCTGAGGAGGCCATTATCTGAGTCAAGCCAAAGCCCCATTGTGTATGGGATTACGCATCCTTTCTCGAATTCATTTTTTGATATTGCAAATGTGTTTTTATTTGAATTCTTATACTTGGCGAAAAATCCTCTTATTGCTCCTGAATTATCGTTTGCATCATTAAGATTAGAGTAGTTGAGCGTAATATAATCCAAATATTCCCCTGTAAAATCCCCTTTACCGTCATCTTCAGGATGAAAGAGTTTGACTTTTATAGCTTTAGGAACCGAAGGATCCTCAGCCGAATATGAATTCATTCCTGAAAAACACAGTATTGATACTGCCATTAAAAGCGTTGCAAAACTTTTTTTAGTTAACATTATGAATGTCTCCTTATTCTCTTGTGTATGTTTTTTTGTCACGGCCGACGCCTTTGATTGTCAGAGATTTCCAGCCTTCAGGAAGAACGCTCTTGGTTTGTTTGATTCCTTCTGGGGTAATTGTTAAACCACCAAACCCCATCATCACGGCCTGAAGAACTCCGCCTGCTCCTGTGCAGAAATACGGGTTTGTGCCACCTTTGGTTTCAGCGATAACTCTGAACGGAGGATTGAGGTTCGGAATATAAGCATCATTAAGGAAGTGTTTTGCTTTCTTTGCATCTCCAAGTCTTGAGTAAAGCAAAGCAAATACAGCCTGAGTCATGGCAGGAGTTCCCTCATTTGGAACGCGTACTTCGTAGTATTCTAAGTCTTTTCTTATCTGATCCTTGTCTGTGATTTCTTTTAATGGATAAGCAAGGAGATTAACATCTGCTTGTTTAATGCCTTCACCGTTATAACTTGCGAATTCAGAAGTTACTCCGTTAGGCATTTTAATAATAGGAATGTTATCTGCGACATGGTTCCAGTCAGGGTCTGGTTCCAGACCGAGAATTTTAGCGGCATCAGTTGCGGCTCTTAGGTTCGCCTTTGCTGCGGCATTGGTAAATGCATTGTTATCAATATTTTCAGCCCATTCATCAGCGGCTACTACATTTTTGATGTCATAGTGCCCTTTACCATTGCGCTCGACTCTGCTCGTCCAGAAGTCTGCGGTGGATGAGATTATCGGCCAGCCTTTTTCCTTCAACCATGCTTTGTCTTGAGTTATGCAGTAATAGTTCCAGGCAGCCAGAGCCACATCAGCTGTGATGTGATGCTCGAATGGACCGCTCAGCGCCCAGACAGGGGTTTCCTCTACACCTGTGTCCGCGCTTTCCCATGGGAACATCGCGCCTTTATAGTTATGGGCAAATGCATTCTGTTTTGCTGTGGCAAGCCTGTTATAGCGGTACTCAACCATGCTCTTTGCCATTTCAGGATGGAGAACGGCAATAGCTGGAAACATCCAGAGGTCAGCATCCCAGAAGACATGACCATTGTAACCAAGCCCGCTTAAACCCATCGGAGAGAGGGAATAACCCGAACCTTCTCTCATAAACGAGTAGAGATGATAGAGCATGCTGTGAATGTCCTGCTGAGCCTGATCATCGCCAATGATTTCTATGTCGCTTTTCCAGAGTTCTTCCCATGCTTTGGTATGAAGTTCAATAAGCCTGCCCTTGCCTTCGAGTTTTGCAAAAATAGTGAGGCGTTCAGCCTGATTAAGAGGGTCAGGGTCCTGAGCTGAAGTAATTGATGAGCCGACTATAGCGTAGTTGTAAGTATCTCCTGCTTTTATATTCTTGGTAAACTTCATGTCATGCATATTGCTGTCCCACATCTCGTGGATAACTCTGGGTTCCTGTCCGCGTGGTTCTGGAAAAATAAAAGAATTCGAAGCGCACATGAGGAGTTTTCCAGTCGGACTTTTTGCTGAGGAAGTAAGCAAACTTATCAGCGCGTGAGGACGGTCTATTTCATTGTAATAGTTTTCAACTTCTTTTAGAGAGTCAGGAGCCTGCATAATGCTCGAAGGAATAATAGTTATATCTTTTTTTGCCGTAACGCTTATATCTGCAAGGACTGTGAATGGCAGTTGGCGCAAAGCATAATAAGTATATTTAACTGTTGCTTTATCTCCGTAATCGAAAGACGCCGTAAATGCGCCGTTCCTCATGTCGAGCGACTGCTTAAAATTGATTATATTTGCGGCGCTAATATCCTTGCCGTCGATATTTAATGACATATTGAGCAGATTGAAGCTCTTTAGAAAATTGCTGACTCGTCCGCGCCCATACAAATCATAAGCTCCTGCAAGCACGACATCCTTGACTTGCAGAGGTTGAGGAGAAGACACTACTCCAATCATACCGTTAGCTACAGTTATCCCATAATAATTGGATGGATCGACTTTGTCTGCCGTAATTACCCACGGATCTACAGCCGAAAAAGCAGTACTGGCTGACACCAGCATGGCCGCACAAATTGCCCTTTTTATTCCGCTAAATTGCTTCATACACCACTCCTTTAACTATTTTAATTATTTTTTATCCACATGAATTCATAAGGTCTTAATTTTACACGACTTTGGACAGATTTTCCACTTATTAAATCTTGCCCTCTGAAGTTCAGATTTAGCAAAGCAACTTCGTTGCCTGAGATATTACCAAGAACTGTTATCTCTTCGTCAGAACAGCATCTGACTATTGAGAAAACAGAGGGATGGATATTAAGGATTATCTGCTCTGCAAGAGGGCTGAAAGCCTTATGTTTCTTCCTTATTTCCAAAAGTTTCTTAATTCCAGCAAAGACTTTTGATCTCAGAGTATCCTGGTTCTGCAAATCTTCGCATAGTTTAGCATAGTTCAGTTTTTCACGGTTTATGCTTCTGTTCCTCCCTGTCTTTTTCAAACCTTCAAAATCGTTAAGCGAGCCAAGAAGGCTGTGGATGTATATTGCAGGCACGCCAATAAATGAAAGCAGAATGAACTGCGCAGATAGCATTTTCTTTGCTCTGAGTTCAATTCCTTCATCAGGGCGAGAAATTGCTTCCAAATAGTTGATATTCATCTCGTACGGGCTTTGAGACCCGTCAGGATTTGTCTTGTATGAAATAAGGCCTTTGTGCTGCTCAACTTTCTTAACCATGCTATCAATTTCATCTTTTGAAAGCAGCCCTGTTGCAGGGATTACCCCGATACCGTCGTGCGAAGAGAGGAAATTGAAAAATGTCGTACTCTCTGAAACTTTATCAAGCCCTGAAGCCCATTTAAGAAGAGCTTCGGCATTCCCAGTCTGAAGCGTGTGAACAACAAGAGGAGGAAGTGGAAACTGGTAAACCATTTTCACCTCATTTTTACCATTGCCGAAGTATGAAATATTGTCTTTGTGAGGAACATTTGTTTCGCTTATAAGAATTACATCTGGAGCGATTTCTTCCAGTATGTCGCGCCAAACCTGAATTATTTTGTGAGCCTCGGGCTGATGAATACAGTTTGTTCCTATTTCCTTCCAGATGTAACCAATTGCGTCAAGCCTGATTGCCGATGCGCCTTTACTGGCGTAGAACAAGAGAAGTTCAATCACTTTCAGAAAAACTTCCGCTTCACAGAAATTGAGGTCAATCTGGTCATCGCTGAAGGTAGTCCAGACCTTTTTGACCCCTTTCCTTGTCTGAAAATCCGTCAGCAAAGGATGAGTCCTGGGTCTTGTCACTTTTTTGAGTTCATCTAACCATTCGCTGATGATGAAATAGTTATCGTATTTTTCATCCCCATTTAGAAAACCCTGAAACCATTCGGACTTAGCAGAAATATGATTTACGACAGCATCGAACATTATTTTGAAATTTCTGGCGATTCTTTCCACATCGCTCCAGTCGCCAAGGTTCCTGTCAACAGCAAAATAGTCCGAAACAGAAAACCCGTCATCGCTCGTCCACGGATAAAACGGCAGAATATGAATGTAATTGATTATTCCTTTGAGGTAGCATTCAGCAAAGGTGTTTAGAGTTTTCAATGGGCTTATGCCATCCTCGAGCAATGAGTCTCCGTAAGTGATAAGGAAGGCGTCGTTTTCGGATATCCATGGGCTTTTGGCTTCGTCTCTATTTTTCGGAAAACTTCCTACAATTTTAAGTATTCCGTTGAATATCTTATCAACTTTTCCAGCGTCGTTTCTGAATATAAAATTCAGTTTTTCGAATATCGAGGCTTTTCTTGTTTCAGTCAATTTCATAGTTATCCTCTGAAAAGCTTTTCAAGGATTGCCGAAAGCGCCGAATAGGAATAATTTTTTAGCCCAAGCTTAAAGTTTTTCTCGACAGCGGCGCTTCTGTATACTCCGTCAATAAGCAGTCTTACACACTCTTCTCCTGCTTTGTCTATTATGCTTTTCTCCACATGGACAAGTTTATTGGCATCAATTTTGTGCCTACTTCCGAGCGAAACTATTTCGAATCCAACGCTCTTGATATCAGACTCAAAAACAGGATATTCATAAACTACCATCGGGACTTTGGCAAATAGCCCTTCAAGAAATTGGTTGCCCCACCCTTCAAGAACGCTTGGGTATGTAATTAGATCAGCATAGACATAGGCATCCCAGAGTGAATAAATTTTCTCGCAGTTCTTTTGAGTTCTGGAGTGCTCTATAAACTGGTTTCCAAAAAGAAGTTCCACATTCAAATCTTTTGCTTTAGCCTTCAAAAGGTCAAGATATGGAGGAGTGGATTCGTCAAGCCCGGCAAAGAAGAGAACAATACGGCTTTGGGCGTTGAACTCCATCCCGTTCCACAGTTTTTTTCCGATAAGAAAGGTTTTTCTGCTGACAATTCCCCCTGCTACATCTATAGCAAGTTCAATTGCTTTGCGCTCAACAATTCTCGTTCCCTGAAGGATAACAATATCACTGTCTTTAAGACCTAATCTCTGTCTGAAATCACTGTTATAATCATCTCTTTTCCACATCGGAGCTTCAAAATCGAATACATTAGGGACTATTGTGGCTTTTATTCCGCGTCTCTTTTCTAGTTCGTTCTTTGCCAAACTGTTAATGACGACATGTTTTATTCCAGGCAATCCTGGTGGGAAGACATTGACTATTAAATCTTTTACATAAGGAATTGTCGGATTGCTGTACTTTTCGCGCTCCCATGAAAAGTCGTGATGATGAGCACCCCATTTTATATTCAGGCTTTTGGCGCTTTTGTAAAAACCCAACCCTGCAGGAAGTCCCCATCCTAGCGACCATATATTGTTAGGTACGATCATATCTATATTATTCTTTCTGACGACCTCATTAATTTTAAAGGATATGGCATCGGAGATGCTTTCTATCTCGTTTTCAAGTCCTATTGCATCATAGTCTTTTAAAGCTTTGTAAGCATTTTCGGCAATTCTGTTGTTCTGCTCATTCATATAATGAAGTTCGGGAATTATATGAACTTCATTCTCGGAGGTTCCTTTGCTTCCTGCGATGTAAAAGACTGAGTGCCCGAGTTTCTCAAGAGCTATTTTCCATTTATCCATTTCGAGAGAAACACCATCTGTTTCTCCGACCCTGAAGTGAGCTAATGCTATTTTCATAATTCTTTATCCTTTAACAGCGCCAGCCATGACGCCTTTAATTATGTATTTTTGAAGTATCAGAAATATGATGATAACAGGAATAACGGTAAGCAGGTTTGCCGCCATGATCTGCGCCCAGTTAAGCGATTCTTGACTCTGGACAAGTTGTGTCAGTTTTAGCGGCAGAGTGTATTTATCAGGTGAGTTGATAAGAACAAGCGGCATCGTAAAGGAGTTCCAGTTATTGACAAACTCGATTATCGCAAGAGTCATTATGCCGGGTTTGGAAAGAGGCATAACAATTTTCGTAAATATCTGAAATTCATTTGCTCCGTCGATGCTGGCCGCCTTAATTAGATCATCAGGAATGTCGCTGATGTACTGTTTCATGAAAAATATCCCAAAGACAGTAACGGAGAAAGGAATTACAAGTCCAAGCAATGAATCATACATACCGAAACTATTGATAATGAAGAATAGGGGCAAGAGCAGAACTGTGGCAGGAATTACCATTGTCGCAATCAAGAGCGTCATTACCAGATTCTTTCCCGGAAAATCTTTTTTAGCGAGGGCATAACCTGCCATCGTGGAAAATACTACAATCAGAAAAGTTACAGGCACGCAGACAAGAATAGTATTGAGGAAAGTCAGGTCAAATTTTAGAAATTTCCAGACATAGTAAAAATTGTCGAGCGTGAACTTCTGAGGGAATAAAGTTACAGGCACCGCCGTTACTTCCGAACCTGTTTTAAAACTCGATATAATCAGCCAGTAAATAGGGATAAGAAAGAGAATAGTGATGAATATCACAAAGGCATTCAGAAGAAATGTTTTGAGTTTTTTGGGCATATTCTTTACTCCTTCACGAATTTGCTTTGGACTACGCTGATGATAATTATGATAAAGAAGAGGACATAGGACATTGCGGCGGCCTTGCCTATTCTGAAGTAAGTAAATGCTTCATTGTATATTAGATAAGAAACAGTTACTGTGGAATCCCCAGGTCCTCCGCCTGTCATTACATATATTTCCTGAAAGATATTGAAGCAGTTAACAAGCAGCAGGATAAAAATAATAAAGTTTATCTTTTTGAGCATAGGCCAGGTGATAAAACGAAAATTCTGAAAAGAATTAGTCCCATCAATGGCGGCCGCTTCATAAAGGTCTTCAGGAATACTCTGCAGTGCCGCGATATAGAGAAGCATAAAATAACCTACCCTTCGCCATGAAGACATAAAAGCCACAACCGGCATCGCGTAGGTCGAATCTGAAAGCCATTTTGGTCCCTTGATATTGAGATAGGATAACACTCCGTTGATAAAACCCGTTTCGCTGCTGAAAAGAAGGAGAAAAATAAGACATGTGCTCACAATAGAAACAACATAAGGCATAAAGAAGATGCTTTTCAGGAAACTTTTAATGATGATATTCTTGTTCAAGACTATCGCAAGCCATAGAGAAGCAAACATTGTCAAAGGGATAAAAATCAGGCTGAAATAGAGAGTGTTGAGCAGAGACTTCAGGAAAAGAGTATCAGTGCAAAGTTCCAGATAGTTTTTCAGCCCTACCCAATGCCCTGCGGCAATCACGCCCTTTCTGCCAAACGCAATTATGCTTCCCTCCTTGAAACTAACCACAAAAGCCCAGACGGAAGGATAGATTATAAAGAGCAGCACTATGATAATTGCGGGGAACATGAAGACATAAGCCGCTTTATCTATTTTTTTTAATTTTACCGAAGCCATATCACACCTTTTCTCTGTCTGCATATAAAATAAAACTATTTGGAAGAGCCAGAACCGCCGATCCACACTCTCCAATCTAATTTAATATTATCATTTTCTTTCTCTGGAATAATAAAGTATCTATTTTCCTGAAGCCAGCCCACGACAGACCAATGTGGAACAGTCTTAACCTCAGCCTGACCCATAATCCAATATCCATACCTATCTTTGGCCTTTCCTGATCTAAATGCTGTTTTGATATATGAATTAACAAAATCTCTGAGTGTATCAGCTCTTACTGCCGAAGGTAATATGTAAGCAAAATGGAAGCTCAAACTTTTTTCTTTGTAGGGCATAACCCAATATCCTGAATATATAATATTAATGCCTGATGCCACCTCGGCATTTGTCACTAATGCATAAGTTTTATGGTGTTGGTAATAGTCGCTGAAACTATTCAATTCTACAAACTCTCTGGCTTTGCTGAAATTAGATATTCTGGTCGAGCCTTTACCAGATCCTGCGATAAATCCGACAGTTATGCTTTTGTCATAGAAAACCGAGTTAAAATCGGAATATTTAGCTTTATCTTTGTAGGGTATAACTATAGCAAGGTGCATTTCCATGTAGGAGTCCGAAGTTCTTATATTATCCATTATAGGGCCTCTATACTTATGTGCGCCAACATAAATATCTATCATTTTCCCTTCTAAGAGATAGTTTTGATAATCATTTATATTGTTTATCTCATAAAACTCTAATTTATTGCAGTCCAGTTCCCCTGCCATGTCATAAGCAGTGTCTATGTCAAATCCTACAAGTTCTTTTTGCTGATTGAAAAATGAGAATGGGGGCGCCTCAGAGACATACCCGACTCTCAATGTTTTAGTCCTGCAAATTTTATCGAGCAATGGCTCCTCATCGTCAAGAAAAGGAATCTCTTTGTACTGCTCCATAGTTAGATAAGACACTTCAATGTCACTGTAAAATTCCTTGTTGAGGGAGTGTAAATTCATATGCAGTAATTCATCCTTGGCTAATTCGCTTTTAGCCACAACTTTTCCCATAAATAGATTTAAGCCAACAATAAGAGCAATATATATAATAGTTCCAAATATCAGAATAGTAGAAAGTATAGACCATCTAACTCTAAGTCCTCCAATAATCGAAGCATAACACAAAATAGTGCACACTATTATGAATATCGCCCCATTTGCATTATTGAAATAAACCAGAAAACTCGACACAAGCATAAATATATTATAGGCCTGACTAGGAACATGGGATACTTCCAGAAGAAATGGCACAGTGGCCGAATTGCCTCCGAAAAGACACGGGATTCCACCAATATAAGTAAATAATTCAGCAACAAAGCTTATAGTGCTGTCATAATACCAATGTGCAAAAACAGTAAAAAATATCACAAGAAATTTATAAGTAGCAGGTACTACCCAGGCTAAAGGAACTATTATGTTTACAAGATCAGGCCTATACTCATTATCGAGACCTGCCTTTAAATAGTAACCTTTCTGCTCTTCTTTCAGTCCAAAGTTATGCATCATTTCATAGATTAATGGTAATGCCAGAAATACGCTGCCGGTAGTAAAAGCAATTAATACAGCAGGCATCGAATAGGCAAGGAATTTATGATACTTCAGTCTAGTCATACTTACTGCAAGCCCCGGTAAAATCACCAGAGACATAAAGACAAGGTATATAAGCGATGCAAGAATATACACAAGCACAGCTTTAAAACTGGCAAGATTTAATGTCCCGAAAGTATAGGACGACATTATAAGCACGCCAAGAGGAAGAAGATAGGTAATGTAATTATTAACCTCCTTCATCAATTCAGCCATTATTTTCGAGTATTCGATAAGCGACGCTTTCTTTCTCTGGTGTATAATTGCTATCCCGACTAGAACGCTGAATATGACTATGGCCGGGATATAACCATTGGCAAAGGAGTGAAATGGATTTGTGGGAATGAATAAATCATAAAGATTTATGAAACTATCGCTGGTGGTATCGTCAGGAC